>JAZNAI010000247.1:0-14122 GCA_045586465.1 Acutalibacteraceae bacterium
CTGTGATATAATCAGCTTATAATAATAGTTACGGAGGAATCGGATATGATTGAGAGATTTGAAATGCATACTGATGTTCTTGTTCTCGGAAGCGGTCCTGCCGGCTTTGCGGCGGCATATACTGCGGCAAAAAACGGTGCAGGGGTTATTCTTGTTGAGCAAAACGGCGATATCGGCGGAATTTCAACGTCGGGACTTATGAGCCATTGGACAGGCAGCTGCGGAAGCCCTCTGTATTTTGAAATTCTCAAAAGAACAGCTGAAAACAATGAGGGTGAATTCAAAAACAGAATAACCAATCTTATTGATCCCGAGAAGCTGAAAACTCTCTATCTTGAAATGCTTTGTGAGGTTGGCTGCAAGGTTATGCTTTATACCTTTGCAGAGGATGCAATCTGTGACGGAGATAAGGTTCTCGGAGCTACCGTCATCAATAAATCGGGTAAAACCGATATTTATGCAAAAATTACCGTTGATGCTACGGGTGACGGTGATATTGCCGCAAGAGCCGGTGCGGAATTTGTTTTAGGCCGTGAAAGTGATAATAAAATGCAGCCTGCAACACTTATGTTCAAAATAGGCGGTGTTGATTATGACAGGGCGGTGTTTTTAGGCTCCTTTGAATCAACCTATGATACACCGAAGGGAGAGCTTCAGGCTCTTGCAAAAGAGCATATTCCGTATCCTGCAGGGCACATTCTCACCTATGAATCAACGCTTCCCGGTGTTGTTACCTGCAATATGACCAATGCAATTGATATTGACGGTACAAATGCAGAGGACCTGACAAGGGCTACTCTTACCTGCCGCAGACAGATGGAAGATATAGTGAAGTATCTTCGTGAATTTGTTCCGGGGTATGAGAGTTGTTATATTATCAGCTCCGCTCCTCTTATGGGAATCAGAGAAACAAGACATTTCAAGGGTAAATATACACTTACTGAGCAGGATATTCTCGAAGCAAGAGTCTTTGACGACTATGTTGTAAGGGATGCTTACTTCAATTTTGACGTGCATAATATTACGGGTGCAGGTCTCGATAAAACAGGGGTGCAGAAGCATTTCAGTCAGGAAAAAGGATATACGATACCTTACCGCTGTCTGTTGCCGGAGATTAAAGAAAATCTTTTGCTTTGCGGACGAAATATCTCGGGTACACATATGGCACATTCAAATTTCAGGGTAATGCCCATCTGCATAGGTATCGGTGAGGCGGCAGGTGCAGCTGCGTATATTTCCGTAAGTGAAGGCAGAGGTCTTAATGATATTGATGCAAAGGAAATCCGTGAGATTACAGGAATAGATATATAGGAAGCTATGCCTCTGTGACGGCTGCCGAAGTTGAAAACAGACACAATGCAGGCAAACAGAAATTGATGAGGACATAATTCAGCATTATTTGATTATTGTACAGAAAAAGCTTGAAAAGGAGATTCAGCTATGGCTTATAAATTTAATTACGATTATTCAAAAACCTTATGGATGAAGATGTTTCTTGCCACCCCCGATTTTGATAACAATTGTTCGAAGGTGTATATTACCTTTCAGCAGGCGCTTGAAATCGTAAAGGCTGTGGATAATATCACCCAGGGAATTCAGAAGATTATTTATCTTGTAGGCTGGCAGGGACTCGGTCACGATGATTGCTGGCCTGAAATGGATACCTTCAACGAGTATCTCAAGCGTGAGTGCGATGCCACTGCAAGAGAAAGCTTTATGTGGCTTTATGAGGAAGCAAAGAAATATAATACCGTTATAAGTGTACATATAAACGTCTCGGATGCAGTTAAGGAAGACGGAATTTTTTACGAGCTGAAGGCGGCAAATGCCCTTTGTAATAACATCAACGGTGAGCCCGAGGTGCTTCAGATGCTTAATAACCGCAACTGCTACAAGACCTCATATAAGCAGCTCTGGGAAAGCGGTATATTCAAAAGACTCTTTGACCGCTTCCTTGAGGTTATTCCTGCCGCAGAGGCGGGTACAGTTCACCTTGATAACTTATGTATTGCCGAAAGCCTTAATCCTAAGACCTACCACGATGAACAGAACGAGGCAAGAAATCAGATTCTTGACTATATCTATGAAAAGGGTATAGAGGTTACAAGTGAATATACATACAGAGAAGCACATTTCCGAAATGAATCCGTTACCCATCCGAACCGCAGAATGTATGCTGCGGCAGGTGAGGATATGACGGAAATTCCCTGGGAAAGTGTTCCTATGCATACTCTCGGAAAAATCCCTGCAACCTGGTGGACAAGTCAGGTAAGCATGCAGGAGTGTATAGATATTCCGCCCTCACTCTATAGCGGTCATCTCAATGATAAGGCACAGCTTCCCGTATTCTACGGCACAATGCACGGAGAGGATATATGGCAGAAGTACGGCACGGATGCCGAAAATTGGGCACCTGCTTTTATAAAGGAATTCTGCACTTATCACGTTCCTTATGTGTATCTTAACAGATATAAGAGACTCGGCTTTACGGAAAATCCTGATGCGGAATATGAAAAGAAATATACCGTAAGCTTTTCTGACGGTGTTATATCCCGTGCCGAGGACCGCTCAATTACAAAGAACGGAATTGTTCTTAAAAAAGAAAACGATGTTATTCTGCCTCTTACAGAGGATAACAGAACCTTTATTGCTTATTCTGAGAACGGAATAAACGGTGAATGGAATGTGCCCGATGCAGATTTTACGTCAGCTGCCGTTTATAATATTACTGCAAAGGGCAATGAATATATCTGCGATGCTATAGTAGAAAACAAAAAAATCTGCCTTGATATTAAGGCAGGTCAGGCGGTTGTAATAAAAGCAAAATAAAGCTTTTCTTCAAAGGAGAAAATATGGCACGGATTATTTCATTTTTACTGTCTGCGGTGTTTGCTGTAGGTATGTTTTTTGTCGGTTTATGCCCTGAAAAAGAGCTTATAATAACACAAACGGACAAAAAAACCGAATATTACATAAACGGAGAAAGTGAGAGTCTTCGTTTCGGCGTTACGGGTGAGAGCAATCTTTTTGAGCCGCAGAGCGAAATTAAGGTTGTTATTGAGTGCCTCAATGAAGCGCTTGACGGCAAAAGAGCAAGAATCTCTGTTAAAAGTGAGCAGACGGGCTTCAGTAAACGGGGGTACATTGTCTTTGACTGTGCTTTACCCTATAATACCTTCAGCTTTTCTTCCGATAAAAACGGAATTTTTACGGTAGAGATAAAGCTCTATGATACAACCGAATTCAGCTTCAATGTCGGTGTGATTTCTAAAAATGAACGGGCGGACGACGGCTTTTATTACGGTATTCAGCCTTATATTACACGTGCTTACACCTGGGGTGAGGGCTTTCAGCTTCCTAATTACTCCGCTGAGGAATCTGTTGACAGAATCCTTGATATGGCAGAATATCTCGGTGTAAATCTTGTGCGTGAGGACAGTGTCGGCTGGGGCGGTATGCAGACTGAAGCCTACGGAGAGCTGAATTTCTCCTCTCAGGATTTGCTCGTCAAAAAGGTAAACGGCCGAGGGATGAAATATAACTGGCTGCTCGGCTACAACGCAGGGGAGTGGTCGGCTTCCGAAAAATATAAAGAGGCTTACGATGAAGCAATGGGCTGGACCTGTCCGCCTGATATTGAGCTCTGGAGTGATTTTGTAAGAAAGACCGCCGGTCATTATGCAGATAATGCCGACATTCTGTGGGAAATATGGAATGAGCCGAATTTGTATTTCTTTGCAGGAACCGCAGAGGAATATTTTGCTCTTCTCGAAAAGACGGCAGCAATACTTAAAGCCGAAAATCCGTCCGCTTATATTTATTCGGGCGGACTTGCCGTTGCAGAGAAGGAAGCTAATTCAGTCTATTATCGGAAATCTGCAGAGCTTATAAAAGAGGGCTTGCTTGACAGCTTCGGTTATCATAATCACGACGGACTTGATAATTATTATGATTATATGGGCAGTATGCTTGAGCTTACGGATAATGCCGGCCTTACGGACGGCGGCTTCAACAGCGAAAGCGGTGTAGGCGGAGCGGATGCTTCAACCATAGCCTGCAAGGCGCTTTACACCCGTTCAACGGGAGCAAAAGGCTTTGTTTCCTTCGCATTCAGAAAAACCGTTACTCCCGAAAATGATATAAATAACTTTGCATTTTTCAATGAATATCTGCAGCCTGAGGAAGCCGTGATTTCCTATGCAACGGTTATACGCTTCCTCGGTAAAGCGGATTTCGTCGGAAATATTTCAAATGAAAAGAATCTTGTTATTGACGAATATACGGCAGACGGGAAGAAAATTGAGGTATATTACAGTCTCGGTAAAGAGACTAAAATCAGCACTCCTGAGGGAGATGTAAGAGCCTTTGATATGTACGGAAACGAAATCAAAATCGGCAGAAGGCTTACTGTCACCAATTCCCCGATATATATTGTTTATTGTTAAGCTTTCAGTTTTTTTTACAGCGGACAAATAAAGTGACGGTAAATTTGAGTTTGTATATGAGTTTTGCAAACAAGATTGATAAGTAGGTATGAAATCTATGATTAATGCTAATGAATTTGGCTTTTTGCCGGGAAATGCACCGTATAAAAACGCTGAAGCCTTACAGAGGGCGGTTGATAAGGGTGGCGAAATTTATGTTACCCTTCCCGGAGCTTATGCAATTTCCGAACAGATTGAAATCGGCGATAATACGAGGCTCGTGTTTGCGGAGGGTGTAATTCTCAATCGAGAAGCAAGTGTCAGCGGTATTAACGGCTGTGCTTTTATAAACAAAGGTGCCGTAAGAGGTGAATATAACAGAAATATTGAAATTATCGGACTGCATCTTGAATGTAACGGTATTGAAAGCAATGATTTCGGAGTCAACAGCCGTATTGCGGGATTGCGTGCTCAGGTTGCGATGATTTACGTCGAAAATCTGACAATTAAGAGCTTTCAGTGTCACGGCTTGCTTGAAAAGGATTATGCCGTTCAGATAAGTGCATTTAAGAATATTTATCTTGATGATTTATTTATCACCGGTAATAAAGACGGAGTTCACCTCGGCTGGGGAGACGGATTTGTAATCAGAAACGGCCGTTTTTGTACCTATGATGACCCCATAGCTCTCAATGCTTTTGATTATGCTACGTCCAATACCCATGTAGGATGGATTGAAAACGGAATTATTGAAAACTGTATTGATATGGATGACGAGTCCACAACCGGATTCTTTTGCAGGATTCTCGGCGGAGCCTGGACAAGGTGGCAAGAGGGAATGCAGGTACAGCACTCGGACACCGTTGCGGTTAACGGAAAAACCTACCGTGTGCTTATGAATCCGAAGGACGGAAGGCTTTATACCTCAAAAACTGCGCCCTGCCACGAAAAAGGAATTGCGGAGTATGACGGAATAAATTGGGTAGCCGTGCGTGATACGGAGGAGCTTGACTGCGGCTGCCGTAACATAACAATCCGCAACTGTAAGCTTCAGAAAAAGCGTGATATCGGAATTGCGGTAAGTCTGAATTATGATACGTATGCACGAAGTGTTTATCCCGGATGTAAATGTGTTCCTCAGGGCGGGATTACTCTCGAAAATATTATCACGGAAAACGATGTTGATATACTTTTCTTCTCGAATTATCCTACTGAGAATATTACACTTAAAAATATAGATTTCAAAAGCTCTGAGCTTTGTTTTGACAGCGTCCCGAATGCAGGGGATATTATTTATCCCGAGGTTGTGATTAAGACAGAAAATGTTGCTTTCGGCAAAGACACAATAAAAGCTTCTTTGAAGCATCCGATAAAAATTTGCTCCGAATAATGTAATTTGGGAGGCATTTAACAGTGACAACTGTACTTCTTATTGTAATATACATAGCATTCATAGGGCTCGGTGTGCCTGATTCTCTTATCGGCTCCGCCTGGCCCTCAATACATTCTGAGCTTAATATACCCGTTGAGGCGGTAAGTATTATTACGCTTCTTATTTCAGGCTGTACGGTACTGTCAAGTATGTTCAGTGCTCGGATCCTTAATAAGCTGGGCACCGCTAAGGTAACAGCATTCAGCACGGCTATGACTGCCGTGTCACTTTTCGGCTTTTCCTTTACATCGTCATTTTGGTTTATGCTTCCTCTTGCCGTTCTGCTGGGACTCGGGGCAGGTGCTATTGACTCGGGACTCAATAACTATGTTGCACTTCACTGTAAGGCAAGCCATATGAATTTTCTGCATTGCTTTTACGGTGTGGGTGTGTCGCTGAGCCCTTATCTTATGTCACAGGCTCTGAGCGGTATCGGCTGGCGAGGAGGCTACCGCTATGCTTTTTACGTGCAATTGGGTATAACAATTCTTCTCATTCTGTCCGTGCCCTTGTGGAAAAAGAGTACTGCTTCAGAGGACTGTGAAGAGGAAAAAAGCGTAAATCTTTCAGTTTTTCAGATGGCAAAAATGCCTGAGGTGCGCCTTGTATGGGTTATTATGCTTGTTACCAATGCCATTGAATATGCCTGCGGAGTATGGGGAAGCACCTATCTTGTAGAAGAAAAGGGCTTTGATGCGAAGCACGGTGCTCTGGCGCTTACAATTTATTACGTGGGAATGTCAATCGGCAGATTTTTGTCGGGGGTGCTTTCCGATAAAATAAGCACATGGAAGCGTATCGGTATCGGTATGGTTATTCTTGCTCCCGCAATTGCAATTATGCTTCTTCCTTTACCGGGTATAGTCAGTGTCATAGGTCTGTTTTTTATAGGACTCGGTAACGGCTCTATTTATCCGAATATGATACACCTGACACCTCACAATTTCGGCAAGGAGATATCACAGTCAATTATGGGCTCACAGATTGCCTTTGCTTATACAGGTGTTATGCTTGCGCCCCCTGCCGTAAGTCTTGTAAGCGGACTTTTCGGAATAAGGGTATATCCCGTTATGCTTGCCGTGCTGTATGCGGCAATGGTTATTGTGCTTAAATGCTTTGTAAAACGTCTTAAAAAGCAGGGCAGATTTAATAAAGACGTGTAAATATTAAAGGTGTTTACAATGAGAAATAATGATAAATTTGAATTAAAGAGCTTCCTTGCTCCCGATTCTTCATATTCTCCCGTGTATATCTGGGTGTGGAATGATGTCTGCACCCGTGAGCTTATAGATGAGCAGCTTTCGGAAATGCAAAGGCTCGGAATACGCTCATTTTATATTCTTCCCGAGCCGGAGAGCTTTCGTCCCGGCAGTATGCCGACGTACCTTTCCCCCGAATATTTATCCGATGAATATTTTGAGCTTTGTGCTTATGCAATTGATAAGGGCACCGATCTGGGAATGAACTGCTGGATTTACGATGAAGGCGGCTGGCCCTCGGGCAGTGCCTGCGGAAGGGTAGTAAGGGATCATCCCGAATACTCTTTGGGCGGCAGCTATCCCGATTTGCTGAACCGTGATGCCACGGAATATTTTATTGAAATTACTCATAAAAAGTATGTTTCTGCAACACGTAAGTTTTCTGCCGTATTTACCGATGAACCCAAGGCGCCGCTTCGTCCCTTTAGTGCGGATTTAGCCGAAAAATATGAAAAAATGTACGGAGAATCTGTTTTTCCGTACCGCTCACTTGTTGAAGGAAAAGAAAAGCCGACAGAGGAAAACGTTCATATTCTTCGCCGTTGGTACGACTTGTGCAGCCGTGCCTTCTGCGAGAATTATCTGCTTCCCTGCAAAAAATGGGCAAATGAAAACGGCTTCTTTTTCACGGGACATCTTGACAAGGACCACAGTCCCCACGGTTGTATGAACGGGGGCGGAAACTTTAATTTAATGAGAGCACTCCGGTGCTTTGATATTCCCGGAATTGACGTTATATGGCGTCAGCTTTACCCCGAAAATGAATCGTCGGAAAGAAATGATATGAACGCATATAACGGATTTTTCCCGAGATACGCTTCGTCTGCCGCCGCACAGAACGGCACAAAGCTTGCAATGAGTGAGGTTTTCGGTGTTGCAGGTCCGGGGCTTACCTACGATATTATGAGATATACGGTAGGCTATCAGGCTGTACGGGGAATAAATATATTCAATCCTTTTAATTTCCCGCTCGGAAGAAAGGGTCAGCTTCTCGCTCAGGAGCTTCCCGTTTTTACGGAAAATCAGCCGTATTACAGGCATCTTTCACAGTTTAACCGCTACACGGAAAGGCTTTGCTATATAGCTTCCGTAGGCGAGCGTGTATGCGACACCGCACTTTTTTATCCCGTGTCCGATTTCTGGGGAAGAATAAATGAGGACAAGGCGGCAAAGGAGTTCGAAGCTGTCGGAAGAAGCCTTGAGGATATGGCAGTTGATTTTGACATTGCAGATGATGACGTTATTCAGTCTGCCGAAATAACCGAAAACGGATATTTACATATGGGCAAGGCAAATTATAAAAGCATTGTTATCCCGAAGAACGCATTTATTCCCGATGAAACCCGAAGGGCACTTGAAAAATTTGCCGAAAAAGGCGGTAAGGTTTTATATGAAATTTCCTCACTTGAGCCCGTTGTTATGATTGACGGTAAGGGCTTAAGGGCAATGAGAAGGATTTCTGATAATGCAGAAATTTTCTGTCTTTTCAGAGAAAACGGAGAAAGCGGAGAATACCGTATTCATCTGCCCTCATCGACGGGATATTTACTTGACCTTGAAAGCGGAAAATTGCAGAAAATAAAAGCCGAAAACGGTGTGCTGAGCCTTTCTCTTCATATCGGTGAAACGGCTGTTATTCTGCTTACTAAAGAGGTGCTTCCTGCGGAAGAAAAAAAGAAATATACTAATAAAATTAAACTTTCCGATGAGTTTCTTTTACGAAAAGAAAGCGAGCTTTTATGTGATGAAAACGGCTTTTACAATATAAATCACACCAAAAGGGAAGAGCCCGTAAAACTCGGTGACTGGTCGTATATAACAGGTGAAGCCTATTCGGGAAGCTGTGCTTATGAAACGGAATTTACCGTTTTCGATGAAATGGTCGGTAAGGAGGGTGAAATCAGCCTCGGTGATGTGCATTTTTCCGCTTCGGTTTACCTCAATGAGCGGTGTCTCGGCACAGCTGTTATGCCGCCTTATAAGCTTAACATTCCCCAAAATCTGCTGAAAAAAGAGAATAATCTGAAAATTGCAGTCACCAATACAGCAGCAAACTGGTATTCTCATACAGATTATTTTGATAAGTGGAGCATAAAGGAATTATCGCCGTATTTTGAAGCAGAGCTTTTGTATGCAAAAGATTTTGTTTCAGGTGGTCTGTACGGTCCGGTTTTCTTGTGTACGGAATAAAATCAGGTCGAATTTTTTCTGAAAAGAAATTTTGTGGTAATTTTTGTCGGAGTGTGTTATAGTTACTTTATTAATTTTCTGTATAAGTGATAATCGGGAGAAAAAAATAATGAAAATCCTGTTGGAATTGTTTCTGACCTTTGCAAAAATCGGTATGTTTACCTTTGGCGGCGGATATGCGATGATATCCGTAATTGAAAACAACTGCGTGGAGCACAAAAAGTGGATAACTCACGATGAAATGATGGATATGACCGTTATTGCGGAGTCGACTCCCGGTCCTATAGCAATTAACTGCTCCACATTTACGGGCTACAAAATAGCAGGCATTCCGGGGGCGCTTGCCTCAACTGTCGGAATAGTTGTACCGTCCTTTGTTATAATTTTTATTATATCAATGTTTCTTGATAATTTTTTAGAGCTGACGCCGGTTGCGAATGCCTTCAAGGGCATTAAAATTGCCGTAGGACTTCTGATTCTCCAGGCGGCAATCAATATGATAAGGAAGATGAAAAAGAAGCCTCTTCCCGTGATTATTTTGGTTTTCTCAACTGCCGCAATGCTTCTGATAAATATCTTTTCTCTGAATTTTTCGTCGGTAAGTCTTATGCTCATTGCCGCCGCCGTAAGCCTCGCTTTATTTGTTGTAAGCTCTGCACGTAAAGAGAAGGGCGGTGCACGCAAATGATTTATCTTGAGTTGTTTCTGGGCTTTCTTAAGGTAGGGTGCTTTACCTTCGGAGGAGGCTATGCTGCAATACCTCTTATTCGTGACGTTGTGCTTTCAGGCGGGTGGCTGGATGATGAAATGCTGACCTATATGATTGCAGTCAGCGAAAGCACACCGGGCCCCATTATGGTGAATATGGCAACCTACATAGGAAGCAGTCAGGCAGGTATTTTGGGTGCCTTAGTTGCTACCTTTGCAGTTGTGCTGCCGTCTTTTTTCATAATTCTGCTTATAACCGCACTTCTTAAAGCCGTCATAAAAAATAAATATGTTCAGGCGGTTTTAGGCGGGCTTAAGCCTTGTGTTATCGGCATTGTGCTTGCAACGGGGATTTATATGGTTTTTACCAATTTATTCGGCTCGGTTTCAGAATTAGGCGTTAATATAAGGGCAATTATTATCTGTGCGGTGTTGGTGATCGCTATGGTGTTATATAAGCTCATAACAAAAAAGAAATTATCCCCCATAATGCTGATTATACTGTCAGCCGTTGCGGGTATTATAGTTTACGGAAGCTGAAATGTAGAGGGGATCAATATGTTCAAAGAAATCAAATCAAGTAAGGATATAAAAGAATTCCTTGATAAAACCAACTCGTTGCACGACGGATATATAATAGGAGTGCAGTACGAGAATAACGGCATAACAAAAACAGACTGTGCACGTTATTTCGATTCTGAAAAAACTAAGCTCATTCTCAGGATATTGGTCACAAGCATCAGTGATGCTATTGTTGAAATTGAATTTGAAGACCTTCTTGAATGGCAGATAAAGGACAGTCAATGCGATATAACGGACACCTCGGTTATAATCAGCGCTCAGAAGTATATTATATGGTCAGATGATGTTTTCAGCAGTACCGCAGAATTGGGCAACGGGTCTTTTGTTATTGCAAAATCAATGAAATGGCGGATTACCGAATAATTATCTTTTAATAGCGTGGAGTGTATTATGCAATTTTTACAGACAATAATTTCTTATCTTGCAATTGCCGGTGCATTTATTTCTTCATTGTTTTCGTGGGGGGATTCAGATATGGTGCCTTTTTCAAATGACTACAGTATTCCGGAAAGCATCCCTGAATACTCCGTAATTGATACGGAAGCAAAAGCCGATTGGCAGGCTAAGTGGATATGGCATAGTGAGAATCCTGCAAGGAAAAACGTGTGGATGTGCTTCAGTAAAGCAGTAAGCCTTGATGATGAGGTCCCTGATGAGCTTTATGCTCATATTTCTGCTGATTCCAAGTATTGGCTTTACATAAACGGTGAAACGGTTGTATATGAAGGAAGTGTAAAGAGAGGACCTGCAAAAAACTGCGGGTATTATGACAGTATTGACATTGCACCTTACCTTAAGGAGGGTGAAAACTCTGTCTGCGCTCTTGTGTGGTATTGGGATAATGAAACAAGCTATTCTTACAGCGGCAGCGGTCAGGGCGGCTTTATTTTTGAAGCGGTAAGTGAGGATATTACTATAATTTCAGACAGCAGCTGGAAGGTAAAAAGAAACGATGCCTTCGTTGACAGTGCGCTTTATCCCCCTAATTACCGTCTTCCCGAATACAGTATTTATTTCGATGCAAGAAACGATATGGGTGCCTGGACGGAAGTCGGTTTTGATACATCAGCCTGGGAGAATGCAACCGAATATGCCCTTGGCGGTGAGGGTGCATACGGCAGGCTTTATCCCAGAGGTATACCGCTTCTTAAGGATTTCGGGCTTAAAGCTTATGAAAATTCCGAAAACTATGAGAATTATACCGTAAAGAAGCTTTTCGGTGAAAAAATCACCGTGGATATTCCTTATAATGCACAGCTTACACCTTACCTTAAAATCACAGCACCTGCAGGTAAAAAGATAAGAATAACCACGGAAAACACCTTAATCGGTGCAGTTTCGACTACCTATATAACCAAAGAAGGGGAGCAGGAGTTTGAAGCTCCCGGGTGGTTCAACGGTGAGCATATAACCTATAAAATCCCCAAAGGGGTTACCGTTTTGTCTCTTCAGTACCGTGAAACGGGATATGACACCGAATTCAGCGGTAATTTTAAGTGCGACGATGAATTTATGAATTCTCTGTGGCAGAAATCCCTTCGCACTCTTTACGTTACCATGCGTGACAATTTTATGGATTGTCCCGACAGAGAAAGAGCGCAATGGTGGGGCGACGTTACAAGTGAAATGATAATGACAATGTACTGCCTCGACAGTAATTCTTATCTTTTGTATCAGAAGGGCGTAGAGGCAATGCTGTCCCATATTGATGAAACGAAGGTGCTTCAGACGGTAGTGCCTATAAACGGGGATTATTTTGAGCTTCCCGTTCAGCAGTTAGCAGGAATTGCAGGCTTTCTGACGTACTATGAATATACAGGCGACAAGGCTTTTATAGAAAAGGTGTATGATGCCTCCGTTGATTACCTGAAACTCTGGGAGATAGGGGAAAACAATCTTGTTGTTCACCGGGGAGGCTCCTGGGATTGGCCTGATTGGGGCAGTAAGGCTGATATGACCGCTATAGAAAATGCCTGGGTTTATTATGCACTTTCAGCTGTGGAAAAAATGGCAGATATTCTCGGGAATGACGAAGACCTTTCGTTTATTGCTGAAAGAAAAGAGACAATAGCAAAAGGGTATGAAGCACTCCTGACAGAAGACGGCTTTAAGAGCGATGATGTAAAAAAGCCCGATGACAGAGCAAATGCCCTTGCTGTTTTATCGGGACTTGCAGGAAAAGAGCAGTATGCCGCTATTCTGAATGTGCTTATGAATACTAAAAATTCAAGCCCGTATATGGAATACTATGTTCTTGAAGCCCTTTGCAAAATGGGTAAATATGAGACAGCCTATAACAGAATCAAGGACAGATATTCGGATATGGTCACAGAGGATTATTCTACTCTGTGGGAATTCTGGGATTCCTGGAGAGGCACAAAAAACCACGCCTGGAGCGGAGGGCCTCTTGTTATTATGAGTAAGTATTTTGCAGGTATCACACCTCTTAGTGCAGGCTATGAAGGAGTAAAAATCGACCCTCAGTATAATCTTTCCCATAAGCTTTTCTGTACCGTGCCGAGTGTCAGGGGACTTATTACACTTGATTATGAAAAGACGGACGAAAGCTATAATGTTAATCTTACAATCCCGGAAGGAATGAAAGCTGTTTTGTATATCCCCGAGGGAGCTTATGTCAGCATCAATTCAGTTCCTTTCTATAACGGCGGTGAATATATAAACAGCTCCTTCGCCGAAGCAATCGAAATTATAATAAAGCATTAAACCGAGTTTTTGCGGCTTTTTACTTGTATATGTGATAAAGGTTTCTTGAAAAATTTAATTCCTGAGCTTTATTCAGAAATAATTGCCCCGAATTGTGCGAAAGGTACAATTCGGGGCAATTTCAAATCCCTGCGTGGGATTTTTCTTGTTTGTGATGTTTTTTTTATTTAGCCGAGAGCAACCATGCTGAAAACGAGTGCAAAGAGAGCTACTGTTTCACAAAGACCGACAACCGTGATGTACTGTGAAAAGCCCTTGCCTGTTTCTGCGAGAGCATCTGCGCCTGCAGCACCTGCCTTACCTTGAACGTAAGCTGAAACTGCCATTGCAAGACCGGATGCGATGCCGAGACCGAAAAGGAATGCGGGATCAGCATCTGCTGATTTCATCTGCTGCATAAGAAGGAAGCCGTAAATTGTCTGTGTAAGGGGAGCACCTGCAAAAACAGTAAGAATAAAGGGTGCTGCCTTATTGCTCATATAACATTTTTTCCAGGCGCCGATTGATGCCTGACCTGCGATACCGATACCGATTGCAGAGCCGATAGCTGCAATGCCCATTGCCAATGCTGTACCTAATAAACCTAAATCCATAATTATTTTTCTCCTTAATTAATTTTTTCTTCAAAGGGTCTGAATTTGTGTCCGCTCCAGGACATATCCAGATGTGATGAGAACTCAAGTGTGTTAAGTCGTATACCGTGAACGATAACCGAAAGAACGTTGAGTATCATATTAAGTCCGTGACCGAATACCAGAAGGATTATGGCAATTATCATAAACATAAAATTGCCGAGCATAGGA
>JAZNAI010000248.1:0-6689 GCA_045586465.1 Acutalibacteraceae bacterium
GATACCAATAATCAAGACCTGCACGCTTGAGCTTTTTGTCATCAACCCTGAAGCCCATAGGCTCAACAAGGTGAAGACGGGCGCCGGTTGCCGCACAGGTTCTTGCTATATTTCCCGTATTCTGAGGAATTTCGGGCTCGATAAGTACAATGTTAAGTTCATACATAAGAAAAATCTGCCTTTAGTTTTTTTGATATTTTAACATATAAATTCAGAAAAGTAAAATAAAATCTGAAGTTTTGTTCATACTATTTGCGGAGGTGAAGTAAAATGAATACTTCTAAAAATGATATGATGAAATATATCGGCGCTGCTGCGGCCGTAGGTGGAACTATGCTTCTCGGAACGGGCCTTATGTCAGGCAAGAAGTCTCTTAAAAAGAAGGTAAAAAAGACAGCAAACAAGGCTCTTGATGCAATGGACGGAATTCTCAGCAGTGTGCAGGGTATGGTAAAATAAGACGGAAAATGCGGAAATATCGGAAATATACGGTTTTTCCGCAATATTTTGTTGTTAAATTTAAGAAAAACTGTTAAAATGTATACGGTGATATATTCGTGAAAAGAAAGATTATTATTGTTTTAATATTTTGCTTTGCTGTATTTCTTGTATCCTGCGGCGATGACGGAATAACGGAAACAACAACCGAAAATATAACGTCCGCAGAAAGTACAACGGCTCAAGAGGTAACCGAGGAAAGAACCACCATTCCTCCGGCGCAGGGACTTGAGGATGAGAAGGAGACTGAACAGAGTATTCCCGGAAGTACATCCCCCTCGTCGAGAGTTTTTTACGGTGAAAAAACGGGTACAGAAAGAACCTTTACCGGTCTTGAGCCGCTGAAAAAAATAGAGTTTAATTTGGCTGATAAGGATAGGTTTTCAGATTTTCCGATAACGCTGCGTGAACACAGCTACGGCGTTGCTGCAAATGAACAGCCGCATAATATAAGTGTTACAAATCAGCAGTTTTTTAATGAAAAAGGCTTTGAGGCTGTATGTCTTGATACAAAATCCCAAGAAAAAGTATTATATCTTACCTTTGATTGCGGCTATGAAAACGGTTATACGTCAAAAATACTTGATGTTCTGAAGGCAAAAGGTGTTACGGCTTCATTTTTTTGTACTCTTCCTCAGGTAAGAGACAACAAAGAGCTTATTGTAAGGATGATAAACGAGGGACATATCGTAGGAAATCACAGTGTAAGCCATCCCGACTTTTCTTCTCTTTCAACGGAAAAAATAATTGAAGAGGTCAAGGGCTTTGACGATTATATGCGTGAGAATTTCGGTTATTCCTCATTGTATTTCCGTTACCCCCAGGGAAAGTATTCCGAAAAGTCGACCGCAGTGCTGAATGAACTGGGCTTTAAGTGTGTATTCTGGTCACTTGCCTATGCAGATTGGGATCTTAATAATCAGAAGGGTGCGCTTTATGCCTATGAAACCGTGCTTTCAAGACTTCATCCCGGTGCGGTGATTCTCCTTCATTCCGTGTCTCCCGACAACGCAGAGGCCCTTTCTGATATTATTGATACCGCAGTGTCAAGAGGATATGTTTTCAAATCTCTTGAAGAGCTTGAATGAATAACTCGGACGGTTTTCGCTGTCCGATTATTTTTTTAGCTATTTACTTAATGCATCCGATATGTTAAAATTAATTATAATTATGATAAAGGTGATAAAATGAGATTAGAAGAAATAGACAGAAACGGAACGCTTCAGGGATACGTATTGGTCAAGGCGTGTGAAAAAAAGTCCGCAAAGAACGGCTCTACATATCTTGATCTTATTATATCAGACGGAGAAAGCGATGTTGTTGCAAAAATCTGGGATTTTAAAGGGGCTCCTGAGGAGCAGCCCGCAGTCGGTACGATTATTCTGGTAAGAGGCTCTCTCAGCCTTTACAATAATCAGCCGCAGTTCAAGGTTGACAGATACCGTGCACTTAATGAAAAAGACGTTGTTGATATAAGGGATTTTGTTCCCTCCGCTCCCGATAAGGGAACGGAAATGTTCCGTGAAATTGAAAAGATTGCCGAAGGCTTTTCTGACGAAGAGCTTAAAAAGCTGACTCTTGCCGTGCTCACAAATTTTAAGGAGAGAATTCTTGAGCTGCCTGCCGCATTTAAGCTTCATCACGCTGTTATCAGCGGACTTTTGATGCATACTCTTACTCTTTGCAGACTGGCTCAGGCTGTCTCTGTGATTTATCCTTCAATTGATATTGACCTTCTTCTTACTGGGGCAATTCTTCACGATATCGCAAAGAGTGAAGAATTTTCTTTAGCACCCACAGGCCTTGTTGACGGATATACCGCAAGAGGAACTCTTATAGGACATCTTGTTTCGGGTGCTATGATTGTTTCCGAAACAGGCAAGGAGCTCGGTATCAGCGAGGATACACTTATGCTTGTGGAGCATATGCTCATTTCCCATCACGGTAATCCCGAATACGGTGCCGCCGTCAGACCCCTTTTCCTTGAGGCGGAGGTTTTATCTGCTATAGATACCTTTGATGCAAATATTTTTGAAATTGCAGATGCTCTCAAGAGTGTTGATGTCGGAGGCTTTACAAACCGTATGTGGGCGCTTGATGACAGAAAATTCTACAATCACGGAAGACGTAAGATTGTGACAGATGTTTGTATTGTTCCGAAAAATGATGTAAACGAAGACTGATAAGGAGTATATTTATGGAAAACTGGACCGAAATTAAGATAAACGTGCCCGTTGAAAGGGTTGATGAGGCAGGCTCAATTGCTTCAATGACCGTGCCCTACGGCATTTATATTGAGGATTACAGCAATCTCGAGGAAGAGGCAATGGAGATTGCAAAAATTGACCTTATAGACGAAGAGCTTCTTGCCAAGGACAGAAGTATAGGTATTGTTCATATCTATATTTCTCCCGAGGAAAATCCTCAGGAAGCAGTATCCTTTATAAAGGAACGCCTTGAAGCGGAAAATATTGAATATAAAATTGAGCTTGCAAATTGTGCAAGAGAAGATTGGGAAAACAACTGGAAACAGTACTTTAAGCCCATAAATGTAGGCAACAAGCTTATTATAAGACCTATCTGGGTTGATGATTATGATGCCGGAGACCGAAAAGTTCTGAATCTTGAGCCCGGTATTGCATTCGGAACGGGCACTCACGAAACCACAAGACTCTGCCTTGAGGCTCTTGAAAATTATATAACCCCCGAAACAAATATGCTTGACGTTGGCTGCGGCAGCGGTATTCTCAGCGTTGCGGGTATGCTTCTCGGTGCAAAGGACGTTACGGGTGTTGATATCGATAAGCTTGCAGTAAAGGTTGCTGTTGAAAACGGAAAGCTCAACGGCTTCACTTATCCAGAATATAATATGATTGTGGGTAATCTTATTGACAGAGTATCGGGAAAATACAGCGTTGTTACCGCCAATATTGTGGCGGACGCCATTATAATGCTGACACCCGACGTAAAGAAATTCCTCAGCGACGATGCCGTTTATATCGTTTCCGGTATAATTGACATACGTGAGGATGAGGTGCTCAGCTGTCTCAGTGAAAACGGATTTACAATTGTTAACCGCCGCAGTGAAAACGGTTGGGTTTGTCTTGAGTGTAAATTATAATCGAATTAAGCTTTTTCAGCCGTAATTTTTATTGCGGCTGAATTTTTTATGCCGTGATGCGACAAAAAAATCAGGCTTCCCGATATATAATCTATGTTGATTTACGTGGGGGCGGTTTTATGCAGACAGTGATTTATGCCGATTTGTTGGTAATTCTGAATGTTGTTGTAACGCTGATAATAATTATTATCACATCAGATTTATTAAAGATACACTCGGAAAAAACGAGGTATATTGCAGGCTCACTTGCAGGAGGCTTTTTATCTCTTATAATTCTTGCTCCGCCGATGAATGCGTTTTTTGCAGCAACAATACGGGTTTTTATGTCGGTAATAATAGTGTTCTTGTCTTTTAAGGTACATAATTTCAGACTTTATATGAAATGCTTTTTTATGTTCAACGGGGTAAGCTTTCTGCTTGCCGGAGTTATGCTTGCCGCAGGGATTCTCTTAGGTAATAATGCCGTTATTTCAAACAACGGATTTTTGTACGTTGATTTCAGCATTTCTGCCGTTATTCTCATTATCTGTGCATCATTTTTTTTGATAAGAATAATAAACAGAAACATTCTTGCGAAGAATAAAAAAGACCTCATTTTTAATACGGAAATTTATTATTGCGGAAGAAAAACAGCACTTAAAGCCTTTTTTGATTCGGGAAACAGCCTTAAGGATATTTTTACCGGAAGACCTGTGATTATTATATCTTTAGAGGCACTGAAACCCCTTTTGGAGGCGTCATTTTATGATGAAATAAAAAGCTTTTTTGAGTGCTGTGAATATGAAAGCTGCAGCGGCAGAATAAGGCTTCTTCCGGTAAGAACACTCGGTAACTGCAGCTTTATTCCTGCATTTACCGCAGAAAAGGCTGTGATTTCAGGTAATGATATGTTCAGGATTATACAAAAACCTACCATAGGTGTTGCAGATAACACCTTTGAAGGAAAAGATTATTCGGCTTTGATAAATGAATCGGTAACGGGGCAGGTGATATGACTTGAATTTTTATGAAAAGCTGATAAGACTTAAGCGGAAAATTGAAAAAACCGTATGTTCAAAAGGTAAAAGCAATGAAGATAATCTGTTGTTTATTAACAGCACACAGGTGTTGCCTGAGCCGCTTACAAAGGAAGAAGAGGAATATTACTTCTCATTAAAGGAAAAGGGCAGTGAGGATGCAAATAATAAGCTTATAGTACATAATCTCAGATTAGTTGTATATATTGCAAAGAAATTTGAAAAATCCGGAGTTTCAATTGAAGATCTTATTTCCATAGGTACAATAGGACTTATAAAGGCAGTAAGAACATTTTGTCCTGCAAAAAACATAAAGCTGGCAACGTATGCAAGCAGATGCATTGAAAATGAGGTTTTGATGTATTTAAGAAAAATCGGACACAGAAAAAATGAAATCTCAATTGACGAGCCTCTTAATATTGACTGGGACGGAAATGAGCTGCTTCTCAGCGATATACTTTCTACGGAAGAGGATACGGTAAGCCTTGAAATTGAAAACGATGACGTGGTAAGAGTTCTTATGGAGGCAGTGGACAGCTTGCCTGAAAGGGAAAAAAGAATAATTTATCTTCGCTTCGGTCTCGGCTCGGAGAAGGAATATACACAGAAGGAAGTAGCAGATATGCTGGGAATATCCCAGAGCTACATTTCAAGAATCGAAAAGAAAATACTGAATGAATTGAAGATTGAAATGGAAAAACAGCATATTTACGGTTAATTTTGTGACGGCGTCTGTGTACAGATGCCGTTATTTTAATAAATATTAAAAATACTGTCTTGTAAAAGCTTTATTTTTTTGGTATAATATCGGCAAAATGGATAAATATGATGTAATTTACGGTTATTTTCAGGAAGTGGTTTTATGTTTTATATGTTTCTTGCTGACGGCTTTGAGGAAACAGAGGCACTTGTAACCCTTGATATGCTCAGGCGTGCGGGTGTTGATGTCAGAACCGTAGGTGTCGGCGCATCGGTTATATGCGGTACTCACGGTATAAAGGTGTTTGCCGATATTACGGAAAACGAAGCCGATACAGCCTTGTGTGACGGTATTATTCTCCCCGGAGGAATGCCCGGTACGGAAAACCTTTATGCTTCAGCTAAGGTAAATGAAGTGACGGATTTTTGCTTCAATAATGAAAAGCTTATCTGTGCAATATGTGCAGCCCCCGTAATTCCCGGCAGAAAGGGCTTGCTTAAGGGCCGTGAGGCTGTATGCTTCCCGGGTTTTGAAGAGGAGCTTACAGGGGCTTCGGTGAAGGACAGCGCCTGCGTAAAAAGCGGAAACATTATTACCGCAAAGGGCGCCGGCTGTGTATTTGAATTTTCTTATGAGATAATCTGTGCAGTCAAAGGGCAGGATACAGCCCGTGAGGTTATTGCAACCGTACAGCACAAAGGTTTCTGATATTTACCCAAGGAGGTTTAATATATGGATGACAATGTAAAGAAGAACAAGGATTCTTATGATGAACTCCTCAAGAGCTTTTATTCCAATGTGAATGAAGAAAAGCCCAAGGATGAAGTAAAAAACAGAGGGGAAATTTATTTTTCCGCCAATTCCGGAAACCGCAGTTCAGCTGCAGGACAAAGAACTCAGCGCCCTGCACAGCAGACAGCAAAGCGCACGGCTGCATCTGCAGGCAAAGCTGCAAAGCCTGCCGACTCAACGAATAAGCAGGCGGCAAAGCGGCCACCTCAGAAAAAAAGAAAAAAGAAGAAGACTTCAAATCTGCAGAATTCCATTCTTGCAGCAGTAATTGTTGTTCTTGTTTTTGTGTCTGCGTTTATTATCAGAATTCCCATTATGGGATGCATCAACGATGTTCTTGCCATTGATGTTTCCGATACCGATTTCAGAGTTGTTCTTGACAGAGATATGGATGCTTATGAGGTAATTGATGAGCTCGGAAAGAAAGACCTTATAAACAATCCTATGTTCTGTAAGCTTTTTGCAAAGCTTATGAAGCTTGACACAAGAACAGATGCTTCCGGTAACAGAAAGCAGATTGTTTTCCCCGCAGGTACATATTTCCTCAATTCCGCTATGGGTG
>JAZNAI010000249.1:0-5269 GCA_045586465.1 Acutalibacteraceae bacterium
GAATTCCGAAATCCGAATTTGATACGGAGGTATTATTATGAATTTTCCAATGACAGACCAGCTTCTTAACTACGACGTGTTTCCTCTTGTGTTCCCCGTGGGAAAAGAGGTAACCGTGCATATAAGACCTACGGGCGGACGTCCCGAATTTACTCCCGGAAAGGAATATAAGGTGCTCATCTGTGCCCTTGAAGGCGGAAAGCCCTATGATTATCCTTCCTCCGGCGATTACAGAGAAAAAACTCTTGTCTGCAATGAAATCGGCGGCTTTGATGTGACTCATACCTACGACAGCGAGCAGCAGTATTTTATCCGTGTTGTAAATGAAGAGGGCAGAAGAATCAATCAGTTCCCCGTTTATGCCGTTGAAGAAGACCTTGCAGGCCGTTATCCCTTAAGAGGCGACCTTCATATGCACACAAACTGCTCAGACGGCAGACAGACTCCCGAGGTTGTATGCGGTATGTACAGAAGCCACGGTTACGACTTCTTTGCAATTACCGACCATCACAGATATTATCCCTCAATACGTGCTATGGAATTTTTTAAGAATATCCCCACGGAGTTCAATATCGTTCCCGGTGAAGAGGTGCACCTTCCCGACGTTCACGGAAAGGAAGCGGATGCACACATAGTAAACTTCGGCGGTGAATATTCAATTAATGCTCTCGTTAAGGATGAGCATTTCGGAGAAACAGGTGATGGCTGGGTAAGAGCAATGCCCGGTGTTACTCCTCCCGAGGCTGATACTGTTGAAGACTGGCAGGATAAGATGGAGGCTCTCGCAGAGGCTACTGACGTTCCCGAGAAGGTTGATAAAATCCCTGCGGCAGTTATGAAGTGGGCATTCGCTGAAATCAAAAAGGCAGGCGGTCTTGCAATATTCCCCCATCCCTGCTGGATAAGCGATACATATCACGTGCCCACCCCCTTCCTCGAATATATTATGGATAATCAGGATTTCGATGCATTTGAGGTTCTCGGCGGTGAAAGATATTACGAGCACAACGGCTTCCAGACCATAAGATATTATGAAGACCGTATGAAGGGCAGACATTACCCCGTTGTGGGCAGCACCGACAGCCATTCCTCCTACGTATCAAACGACGGTGCACTTATATGCTCCACAATTGTTTTCTCTCCCGAAAACGAAAGAAAGGCACTTATTTCCTCAATCAGAGATTTCTATTCCGTTGCGGTTGATACAATAAGCAAGGAGTTCCGCCTTGTAGGTGAAAACCGTTTTGTGAGATACGCCTGCTTCCTTCTTAATAACTATTTCCCCCGTCACGACGAGCTTTGCAGGGAAGAGGGCAGACTTATGAGAATCTGTGCTGTAGGCACTGAGGAAGAAAGAGAAGACGCAATAAAACAGCTGACAGCCATAAACGGCAGAATGAAGAAGTTTATGGAGAAGTATTTCTCTTTCTGATTTGTTGAGTTTATACATTTTTTAAGGCAGGTAAATTTACTTTACTTGCCTTATTTACAAATTTTCCCCCGAAACGATATTTTCCTTGTAAAAGGCTTTGATTTTTGTTATACTTTTTTCATTATTATTTATATTTTTGAGGGGTTGTGTTTATGGACACGATGCTTCTTGCGCTTGAGCTTATAGGCACCTGTGCTTTTGCAATATCGGGTGCGGTGCTCGGTATTACAAAACGCTTTGACATTTTCGGTGTAATTTTTTCAGGTATTATAACAGCCCTCGGCGGCGGTACCATTAGAGACCTTCTTTTGGGAAATCTTCCGCCTGCAATGTTCAGAAATTACATATATCTTATTTTTGCAGTTGCAACCTGTCTTCTTACTTTCATTATTGCAAGCATTCTTAAAAATAAGTTTTCCGAAAATATTGTTGTAATTGATAAGGTCAATAATATTTTTGATGCAATAGGTCTCGGCGTTTTTACCATTGTCGGAATGAATGTTGCAATAAGAAACGGCTTTGTCCACAATTTCTTTTTTGTTGTATTTCTCGGAATGACAACGGGCTGCGGCGGAGGTATCTTAAGAGATGTCATCGTAAGCGAGGTGCCTTTTGTTCTTAAAAAGAGAGTTTACGCCGTTGCATCAATTGTAGGCGGTATCGTCTATTACTTAATGTATATTACATTTGATCAGAGTGCGGTGCTGTCGGCTGTTGTCGGAATTACTCTTATATTTGTTCTCAGAATCCTTGCATCTGTATTCAAATGGGATCTCCCCAAGGCTATATAACTTTTATCGGAGGAAGAAAAAATGTTTAATGTTCAGAATGTAACTGAATTCATCAAGCAGCAGGACCCTGAAGTCGGTGCTGCCGTGGAGAGCGAGCTTCAGCGTGAGCGCAGAAACCTGGAGCTTATTGCTTCCGAAAATATTGTTTCCCCTGCAGTAATGGCAGCGGTCGGAAGTATTCTTACAAATAAGTATGCAGAAGGCTATCCCGGAAAGAGATATTACGGCGGCTGTGTATGTGTTGACGAGTGCGAAAGAATTGCAATTGAAAGAGCAAAGAAGCTTTTCGGTGCGGAATATGCTAACGTGCAGCCTCATTCGGGTTCTCAGGCAAACTTTGCCGCATATTTTGCTGTGCTTCAGCCCGGTGATACTGTACTCGGTATGTCACTTGCAGAGGGCGGACACTTAACACACGGCTCCCCCGTAAATATGTCAGGTAAGCTTTATAATTTCGTTCCCTACGGTGTTGATGCCGAAACGGGAAGAATTGACTATGAAGCATTAAGAGAGCTTGCACTTGAAGTAAAGCCCAGACTTATTGTAGCAGGTGCCAGCGCTTATCCCAGAATTATTGATTTTGAAAAGATTTCTCTCATTGCAAAAGAGTGCGGTGCTTACTTTATGGTTGATATGGCACACATTGCAGGTCTTGTTGCCGCAGGTCTTCATCCCTCACCCGTGCCCTATGCGGATATCGTAACAACCACAACCCACAAGACCTTAAGAGGTCCCAGAGGCGGTCTTATTCTCTGTAAGGAGGAGCTCGGTAAGGCAATTGACAAGGCAATTTTCCCCGGCTCACAGGGCGGTCCTCTCGAGCACGTTATTGCAGGTAAGGCTATCTGCTTCGGTGAAGCACTTAAGGATGAATTCAAGGAATATCAGAAGGGTGTTATTGAAAACACCGCTGCCCTTGCCGATGCACTTAAAGAAAAGGGCTTCAATCTTGTTTCAGGCGGAACAGACAACCATCTCATCCTCCTTGACTTACAGAATATGAACATCACCGGCAAGGAGCTTGAGCACAGACTTGACGAGGTTTACATTACAGTAAACAAGAACGCTGTTCCCCGTGATCCTCAGAGCCCCTTTATCACAAGCGGTGTAAGAATCGGTACGGCTGCCGTTACCACAAGAGGTCTTAAGAAGGAAGATATGAAGGTTATTGCAGAGTGTATTTACCTTGCAACCGTTGATTTTGAAGGAAAGGCTGACGAAATCAGAGAAAAAGTCAATACACTTCTTGAAAAATATCCTCTTTATTAAGCAAAATTTTCAGAAAATAATATACAAACTTTTTTGCGGAGAGCTTTACGGCTCTCCGTTTCTTCATTTAAAACCGACAAATGCACAATAATCCATTGTAAAAATTGCACAAAATATATTGTATTGCTTTGTTTAATCTGTCAGGGGTGTAAATTTTCCGACAAAAATTGCCATTGTGCAACTTGCACAAATAACAATATCGCAAATTGTGCAAAATAACTTGACATTTTCAAAAAAACGGATATAATGTGGATGTAAACAAAAAACACAAACGAAAGGAGTACTTGAATATGTCAAAGTACGATAGAGAAATGCGCAAAGAAGAAGAAAGACTTATGAGCGAAATCGCAGGTATGAAGTTTTCTTTCAAGAAGCTCCTTAAGGTTATGGAACTCAATGCTCTCTTAACTTATCAGAACGCATAAGAGCAGACGGGTTCAGCCTTCAAGGCTTCCGACAACAATGCCCGCAAGGGCTTATATATAAAGAGGCAGTGAGCCTCAGACAAACGGACTGTATTTTTACCTGATTGAGTAAAATACGGTTTTTTTGTTTTAAATATTGCAGACAGACCCTTATAATGGTAAAATACTTTATATTCATAAAGAAAGAAGACAGATATGAAATACTATCTCTTACCCGAAGACGGACAGTTTTATAAGGCTAATCTGCACTCTCATTCTACGGTTTCCGACGGTACGCTGACCCCCCGTGAAATGAAGGAATTGTACAAATCTCACGGCTACAGTATTCTTTGCTGTACCGACCACGAGATTATGGTACCCCACCACGAGCTTACGGATGATGATTTTCTTATGCTGACAGGCTTTGAGCTGGGCTTTGACGAGGAGTGTGAGGATTTTCTTCACGCCCGTGTCTGCGACCTGTGCGTTATAGCGCTCGATAAAAATAACGTAACACAGCCTTGCTTTCACAGAACGAAATATCATAATCCCGAAAGAAACTGCGAAATTGTTTTTGATGAAAAAGAGCCCGATTTTGAAAAAGCCTATGATGCCGGCTGTATCAATAAGGCTATAGAAATCTGCCGTAAAAAGGGATTTTTTGTAACCTACAACCACCCGACCTGGTCACTTGAGCATTATGAGGATTATATAAGGTACAAGGGTATGAATGCTATGGAAATATGTAATTTTTCAAGCTTCATTGACGGGTATGACGAATATAATTCCAAGGCTTACGACGATTTTCTGAGAAAGGGTGAGCGTATTTTCTGTATAGCCGCAGACGATAACCATAACCGCCGCGACCCCTCCTGCCGTATGTGGGATTCCTTCGGTGCATTTACCGTAATAAAGGCGGAAAATCTTTCCTATGAAAGTGTGGCGGATGCACTCATAAAAGGTAATTTCTATTCATCGCAGGGTCCCGAAATTTACGGACTGTATCTTGAAAACGGAAGACTTTTCGTCGACTGCTCTCCTGCAGACAAAATAACCTGTACCGTTAATAAAAGACGCTGTATGTCAAGATATAACGAGGAATCGGGCTACATTACCCACGGTGAATTTGAGCTTTACCCCGAGGACGGCTATTTCAGAGTAACGGTAATTGATAAAAACGGACTGAAAGCAGAAACAAACGCATATTTTACGGACTGCTTTAATCTTAATGACGGAGAATAATATGAAAAAATTTTTTAACGCAAGACTTATGCTTGTCGTATCAATGGCAATATTCGGCACAATAGGTCTTTTCAGAAGAAATATAGATATTTCCTCAGGGGAGCTTGCATTTTACCGTGCATTGCTTGCAA
>JAZNAI010000250.1:0-8977 GCA_045586465.1 Acutalibacteraceae bacterium
GGATACCTTCGCTTTCTGTTGTTATTTAATAATTTTTAATGCACCCGTAGGACATACATCTGCACATTTTTTGCAGTCGGCGCAGATTGATTTAATATCAATGTTTCTGAACTCGGGTCTTATAACGGTGTCAAAGCCTCTGCCCACAAGACCTAAAATGCCCTGATGAGCTAAATCCTCGCAGGCTCTTACACATAGTCCGCAGAGAATACACTTGCCCTGGTCTCGGAGAATAACCTCAAGCTTTTTTTCCTTGAAGCTCTTGTGATATTCACCCTTGAGCTTTTTGCAGTCCGTGCAGTATTCATCCGCATATTTTATGAGCTTACAATGTCCGTAGTCGTGACAGCCGCAGGAAAGACAGCGCTTTGCCTCTTCTCTTGCGTTTTCTTCCGTGAAGCCCAGGTTGATTTCCGTGAAATCGTTTCTTCTGTCCTCGGGAGCACGCTGAGGCATCTTAATTCTCGGATGCTTTTCGTATTCCGTAAACATATCCTCGGTTACTTCTCTTTCGGATATGACAGGCTTTTTATAGGGTATTTCAATGCCGTCAAGGTAAGCATCAATGAATTTTGCGGCTTCGTTTGCCTCCGCAATTGCCTTTATTGCGATTGATGCGCCGTCATTTGTTGTGTCACCTGCGGCAAAAACACCGGGAATTGATGTGGCAAAGGTTCTTTCATCGGCAAGAATTGTGCCTCTTTTGGTGGTTTCAAGCATTTCAAAGCCTGCAGGGTCGTTTTTCTGACCTGCTGCTATGATGATTGAATCAAGCTCCAGCGTGATGAATTCACCCTCTACGGGAACGGGTGAGCGTCTGCCTTTTTCGTCAGGCTCACCGAGAGTCATTACCTGAAGCTTTACTCCCGTAACCCTTCCGTCACAACCGAGAATTTCGGCAGGATTTGTAAGGAAGCGGAAAATTACGCCTTCCTCCATTGCCTCTTCGATTTCAATATCCTCGGCAGGCATTTCGTCACGGGTACGGCGGTAAATTATGCTGACTTCCTCTGCACCGAGGCGCACAGCCGTACGGCAGGCATCCATTGCGGTGTTGCCGCCGCCTACAATTGCAGTTTTCTTTCCGATTGCAGGCTTTTCACCGAGAGCGGCAGCTCTTAAGAAATCTATACCGCCGAAAACACCCTCGAGATTTTCACCCTCACAGCGTATGGAGCTGCTTTTCCACGCACCGTTGGCAACAAGCACCGCATCGTGCTTTTCCTTTATTTCTTCGAAGGTAATATCCTTACCTATTGTGCAGTTGTTTATCATCTTAACGCCGAGGGATTCGATTTCAGCAATCTCGGTATCAAGCACCTTCTTGGGAAGACGGTATTCAGGGATACCGTAGCGCAGCATTCCGCCCATTTTCGGCATTTTATCGTAAACGGTAACTGCGTGACCCTGCTGAATGAGCTTGAATGCAGCTGAAAGACCTGCAGGACCGCCGCCGATGATTCCGACAGATTTTCCTGAGGGAGCTTTTACTTCGGGGAGCACGTGCTCACCGTTTTTCAGAACCTCGTCTGCGGCAAAAGCCTTGAGGTATGCTATTGATATAGGCTCTTCAACGTGCTGTCTTCTGCAGGCGGTCTCACAGGGGTGGGGACACACTCTGCCGATGGAGGCAGGAAGTGAGATTACCTCTTTTATTGTTTTTACGGCACTTTTATAGTCACCGTCTGCAATTTCCTTTACATATTTCTGGCAGTCCGTGTGGGCAGGGCAGTTAAGGGAACAGGGACCGACACAGTCACCCTTGTGGTCGCCCATTATAAGCTCAAGTGCAATTTTTCTTGCCTTGAGAGCTCTTTCGCCCATTGTATTTATAACCATACCCTCGGAGATCTTCTGTGAGCAGGCACGAAGGAGCTTCGGTGAGCCTTCCGCTTCAACCACGCACATTCCGCAGGCACCGTAGGGGGACATTTCCTTAAGGTAGCAAAGGTTGGGAATTTCAATGCCGTTTTTTTCGGCGGCAATAAGAATTGTGTCACCTTTTTCTGCCGTTATGGCTTTTCCGTTTATAATAAGATTTACCGTATCAGACATTTCTTTCCCTCCTTATCTTATTTCTATTGCATCGAAGCGGCATACTTCCTTACACTGACCGCACTTGATGCATTTTGATGTATCTATTATGTGAGCTTCTTTCACGCTTCCCGAAATTGCACCCACGGGACACTTCTTTGAGCAAAGAGTACAGCCCTTGCACTTTTCGGGATCGATTACAAACTGTCTTAATGCCGCACATTCTCCTGCAGGGCATTTCTTTTCGTTTATGTGAGATACGTATTCGTTTCTGAAATATTTTATTGTTGTAAGAACGGGATTGGGCGCTGTCTGACCGAGACCGCACAGCGCTCCCGAGCGGATACCCTCGCAAAGCTCGGTAAGAAGTTCAATGTCACCCTCTTTACCGTTTCCTTCGGTGATTCGGGTGAGAATTTCGAACATTCTCTTTGTGCCGATTCTGCAATGCACACACTTACCGCAGGATTCCTTTGTTGTGAAATCAAGGAAGAAACGTGCCATATTGACCATACACGTGCCTTCATCCATAACAACCATACCGCCCGAGCCCATAATTGCACCCGTTGCGGAAAGTGCCTTATAGTCGATTACCGTGTCGAGAAGCTCCTTGGGAATGCATCCGCCTGAAGGACCGCCAAGCTGGACAGCCTTAAATTCCTTATTGTCACGGATTCCGCCGCCGATATCGTAAATTACCTCACGAAGAGTAAGCCCCATAGGAATTTCCACAAGACCGCCTCTTTTTATTTTACCCGTAAGGGCAAACACCTTTGTGCCCTTGCTGTTTTCAGTTCCCATAGCGGAGAATGCCTCACCGCCGTTTTCAATAATCCAGGAAACATTTGCAAAGGTTTCAACGTTATTGATATTTGAAGGCTTGTTTTCGTAGCCCTTTTCTGCAGGGAAGGGGGGCTTGAGTCTCGGCATACCTCTTTTGCCCTCAAGGGATTCTATAAGGGCGGTTTCTTCGCCGCAGACAAATGCGCCTGCACCTGCCTTTATTTTAAGATGACAGGTAAAGTCCGTGCCGAGAATGCTGTTACCGAGAAATCCTCTTTCGGTGGCTTCGTTTATTGCCTTCTGCAGTCTTATAATTGCAAGGGGATACTCTGCACGCACATATACGAATGCCTTGGAAGCACCGATGGCATAAGCTGCAATCAGCATTCCTTCAATAAGTGCGTGAGGGTCGCTTTCGATAACGGCACGGTCCATAAATGCACCGGGGTCGCCCTCGTCGGCATTGCATATAAGATATTTTTCTTCACCCTCGGATTTTCTTGCGGCATTCCACTTAAACCAGGTGGGAAAGCCCGCACCGCCTCTGCCTGCAAGACCTGAGGTTTTTATTTCCTCTATAACATCCTCGGGGGACATTCCGGACAAAACCTTTTTAAGGGCATTGTAGCCGCCGTCCTCAAGGTATGAATCAATGCTTTCGGGGTCAATAAGACCGCAGCGCCGAAGGGCAATTCTTGTCTGTTTCTTAAGAAAAACGTTGTCCTCTTCGCTTATTTCCAGATAGCTGACAGCGGATAAATCGTTGTTTTTTACTGCTTTCGCAATAGCACCGGCATCATCTGCCGATACCTTTACAAGTCTTTTAAGAAGAGTCTTTCCGTCGTAAATGTCAACCACGGGCTCAAGGAAGCACATTCCGATACAGCCTGCAATACCGATGGCTGTATCAGTTCCCTTAAGTGCCTCAGTAAGGGCAGTATGTACCTTTACGGCACCTGCCGGAATACCGCAGGAGCCTTCACCGATCACTATTCTCATTTTGCTTCCCTCCCTTTTATTTCTCTTAAAATTTCAACTGTTTTTGAGGGAGTAAGGGAGCCGTAGGTCTCTTCATTTATCATCATAACAGGGGAGAGACTGCAGCAGCCGAGACACGCAACGGTTTTAAGAGAGAAGAGTCCGTCGTCGGTTGTATCTCCGTCTGAGATGCCCAGCTCCTCGCAGACAGCTTTTTCGATTGCATCTGCGCCGTTTACGTGGCAGGCTGTTCCCTTACATAAAAGTATTAAATATTTTCCGACTTTTTTAAGACGGAACTGAGTATAGAAGGTAGCAACGCCCATTACCTTTGCAGGGGAATTTCCCGTTTTTGCGGCTATTTCGTAAAGCACGTCTGTGGGAAGATATCCGTAAATATCCTGTGCCTTCTGCAGAACGGTAATAAGATTATCGCCGTTTTTCTGCATATCGCTAAATACATCAGCCATAAGCGTAAGGTCGCTGTTACAGCAGTTTTCACACATAATTAATGTCTCCTTAATATAATCTTCATATATATTAGCACAAAAAAGCGCAGATTTCTATAGGTGAGATTAAATTTTTCTGGAATATTTATGCAAAAAAATGATGTATATATGCATAAAAATGAATGACAGATGCTATATTTTTTTGATTTTTAATTAATAAATTTATTTAATGATTAAAATATAAATTATGCAACTGCATTAAAATAAAAATGTTTTGCAAGAGGTATTGACAAAAGTGTTTTAATGATGTATAGTTATGCACATCGAATGAATATTAATGCGTATCCGGAGGAAATTGTAATGGATAAGTCAAAAATCAAAAAGGTAGTACTTGCATATTCGGGAGGTCTTGATACCTCTATCATTATTCCCTGGCTTAAGGAAAACTACAACAACTGCGAAGTTATTGCTGTTTCCGGTAACGCCGGTCAGGCAGACGAGCTTGAAGGCCTTGAAGAAAAGGCTCTCAAGACAGGTGCTTCAAAGCTTTATATTGAAGACCTTACAAAAGAATTTATTGAAGATTACGTATTCCCCTGTGTTCAGGCAGGCGCAAAATATGAGGATTATCTCTTAGGTACCGCATTTGCACGTCCCCCCATTGCAAAGAGAATTGCTGAAATTGCTCTTAAGGAGAATGCAGATGCTATCTGCCACGGCTGTACCGGTAAGGGTAACGACCAGGTTCGTTTCGAGCTTGCAATAAAGGCATTCGCACCTGATATGCCTATCATTGCTCCCTGGAGAGAGTGGGACATCAAGAGCCGTGAAGAGGAAATTGAATATGCTGAAGCTCACAATGTTCCTCTTAAGATCAACCGTGAGACCAACTATTCAAAGGATAAGAACATCTGGCACCTTTCACACGAAGGACTTGATCTTGAGGACCCTGCAAACGAGCCTCTTTACAACAAGCCCGGCTTCCTTGAAATGGGCGTTTCTCCCGAAATGGCTCCCGACAAGCCCACTTACGTGAAGCTTCACTTTGAAAAGGGTGTTCCCACAGCAATTGACGGTGTTGAAATGGATGCTGTTTCTCTTGTTGCAAAGCTCAATGAGCTGGGCGGTGCAAACGGTATCGGTCTTCTTGATATCGTTGAGAACAGACTTGTAGGTATGAAATGCCGCGGTGTATATGAAACTCCCGGCGGAGCTATCATCTACAAGGCTCACGAGGTTCTTGAGACAATAACACTCGACAAGGAAACAGCTCACTACAAATCACTTGTTGCACAGAAGCTTGCAGAGCTTGTTTACAACGCACAGTGGTTCACTCCTCTTACAGAGGCTATCCTTTCCTTCGTAAAGACCACTCAGAAGACAGTTACGGGTGACGTTACATTAAAGCTTTACAAGGGCAATATGATAAATGCAGCAGTTACATCTCCCTATTCACTCTATGACCCCGAAATTGCAACCTTCGACGAGGATGAGGTTTACAATCAGGCTGACTCTGCAGGATTTATTAACCTCTACGGTCTTCCCACAAAGGTTTATGCAAAGATGAAGGCAAAGAATAATATTAAATAAGATTTGCGAGTATTTTAACAATAGATTGGCGAAAATCCGCATTCAAAAAACTGTTTCGGATTATACTCGCCAACTTAGATTTCGGAGAGAAGACAATGGAAAAAATGTGGGCAGGCAGATTCGAAAAGGCTCTCAACAAGGAGGCTGACGATTTTAATTCGTCAATACATTTCGACTGCAAAATGTTCAGACAGGACATAAAGGGCTCTATGGAGCACGCAGCTATGCTTGCCGCATGCAATATCATTACGGAAAAGGAAAGTCTGCAGATTATTGACGGTTTGCAGACTATTCTTGACGATATTGAAAGCGGCACACTCCCCATAGACGAAAACGCAGAGGACATTCATATGTTTGTTGAAGCGGTGCTGACCTCCCGTATAGGGGACGTGGGCAAGAAGCTTCACACGGCAAGAAGCAGAAACGACCAGGTTGCCGTTGACCTTCGTCTTTATCTCAGAGACGAGGCGAAGGGGGTTACGGAGCTTCTGTATTCTCTTATAGAAACAGTAGTTAAAAAGGCAGAGGAGAACAAGGCGGTTATTATGCCCGGCTACACGCACCTTCAGCGTGCTCAGCCCATAACCTTCGGTCAGCATCTTTTAGCCTATGCTATGATGTTTATGAGGGATATCGGCAGAGTGAAGGATGCCGTCAGCCGTATGAATTATTCACCTCTCGGCTGCTGTGCACTTGCAGGCACAACCTATCCTACCGACAGAATGATGACTGCCAAGGCTCTGGGCTTTGACGGAATAATGCTCAATTCTCTTGACGGCGTGTCCGACCGTGACTACTGCATTGAGCTTATGAGTGCATTTTCCGTTATTATGATGCATCTTTCACGCTTTTCGGAGGAGGTTATCCTCTGGTCGAGCTGGGAATTCAAGTTTGTTGAGCTTGACGATGCATACACTACGGGCTCAAGCATTATGCCTCAGAAGAAGAATCCCGATATGGCAGAATTGGTGAGAGGTAAGACCGGCAGAGTTTACGGCGACCTTATGGCTCTTCTTACAACCCTTAAGGGGCTTCCTCTTGCTTATAATAAGGATATGCAGGAGGACAAGGAGGCTGTGTTTGACAGCATTGAAACCGTGAAAAAGTGTCTTTCGGTATTTATTCCCATGATAGACACTATGAAGCCTATCCCCGAAAATATGAAAAAGGCGGCACAGAACGGCTTTATAAATGCAACGGACCTTGCAGATTACCTTGTAGGTAAGGGACTTCCCTTCAGAAGTGCATATAAGACGGTAGGGCAGATTGTAGGCTACTGTGTGCAGAATAAGACTATACTTGAGGATATTTCCCTTGAGAAATACAAGGAATTTGACAGTAATTTCGATGAGGACCTTTATAAGGCAATTGACCTTCAGAACTGTGTCAATTTAAGAATTTCCGCAGGCGGTACGGGTATTGAATCCGTGAATACACAGATTGCTCAGGTAAAGGCATTCCTCGCAGACAAATAATAACGGCGGTGTAAGCTATGACATTAAAAGGAAGAGATTTTTTAACGCTTCTGGACTTTACTCCCGAAGAAATTTCATATTTGCTGGACCTTTCGGCTCAGCTTAAGGCAAAGAAGAAAAACGGTATACTTCACGATGAATTAAGAGGTAAGAATATTGCTCTTATTTTTGAGAAGACCAGCACACGTACAAGAACAAGCTTTGAGGTTGCCGCACACGACCTCGGAATGGGAGTAACCTTCCTTGACCCTCAGAGCTCACAGATAGGCAAGAAGGAGAGTATCGCAGATACCGCAAGAGTTCTTTCCGGAACCTTTGACGGAATTGAATACCGCGGCTTCGGTCAGGAGATTGTGAACGAGCTTGCCGAGTATTCCTCAGTTCCCGTATGGAACGGTCTTACAAATGAATTTCATCCCACTCAGGTGCTTGCGGATTTTCTTACAATAAAGGAAAATTTCGGAAGACTTGAGGGTATAAAGTTCGTCTATATGGGAGATGCCCGTTACAATATGGGTAATTCTCTTATGATAGGCTGTGCAAAGATGGGGCTTGAATTTACTGCCTGCTGTCCTGCAAAGTATTTCCCTGAGGAATGGCTTATTGAAAAATGTCAGGAAATTGCTAAGGAAACGGGTGCAAAGCTTCACTTCATTGAAGAGCCCGAAGTTGCCTGCAAGGATGTTGACGTTATCTATACCGACGTATGGGTTTCAATGGGTGAGCCCGTGGAGGTATGGGATGAAAGAGTAAAGGAGCTGCTTCCTTATCAGGTAAATGCCGATACAATGAATATTGCAGGAGAAAACTGCATCTTTATGCATTGTCTTCCTGCTCTTCACGACCGTAAAACAAAAATCGGCAAGGAAATGGGTGAGAGATTCGGTCTTGAGGCCTTTGAGGTTACAAACGACGTATTTGAAAGTGAAGCTTCCGTAGTTTTTCAGGAGGCGGAAAACCGTATGCATACCATCAAGGCTGTTATTCTTGCTACGCTTAAATAAAGAATTAAGAGACTGTAAAAGCGCAGAATATATAAAACAATATAATGCAAGGGGTTCCGACAGGATTTATTCCTGTAAGAACCCCCTTTTGTTATGCTATCGGGTTGTTACCTTACTCAGTTACAGCCGCATCCGCAGTTGTTCTGATTGCAGCCGCAGCCGCAGTTGTTGTTCTGGTTACAGCCGCATCCGTTGTCGCCGGTAAGAACGAGGATGAGGATGATGAAAAGAATCCAGTAGCTGTTGCATCCGTTACCAAAAAGCATTCGGTTGACCTCCTTTCGCACCTTCCACTACATAATACGTGACGATTGGGAAAATGTGAATAAATCATAATTTATCTTTACAAGCGGCGCAAAAAACAACCTGTTTGACGCACAACAAAAAGAAATACGGAAAGTGCCTCTGCGCAACTTTCTCCGAAAAGATAAAAAAGAAGTACTTTTAAAATTTGAAATGCTTTGTTTTCGGCGGTTCGGAGCCGAATGAGTGTGCCGCTGCCGGGGGCAGATGAAGGCACACGAAAGAGGTGAAGAAACAAGGAGTATTGCGACCGCTCCAAGGGAAGCAAGACGACTATGTTTCTGAGGTGTCGTACGCCTTGCCACCGCCGAAAACAACAAACAGATTGCTTTTTGTCCCCTTGCTGCCGCTGTCCTCCAGG
>JAZNAI010000251.1:0-2921 GCA_045586465.1 Acutalibacteraceae bacterium
CGAGAACTGCATTCTCCTGTGAGAATATAAGAAATGCCACACTTTATATTACCGCTCTCGGGTATTTTGAAGCCTTTATTAACGGAGAAAGAGTGTCTGACGAGCATTTTATTCCTGCTATGACAGACTACGAAAAAAGAGACCTTTCGGGAATTCATATGCCCATTTACGATACACTCTCCCACAGAATCTATTACTACAAATATGACGTAACATCTTCCCTTAAGGAAGGTGAAAACGTCCTTTCAACCCACATCGGTGCCGGTTGGTACGGTCAGCACGAAAGTCCCAACGAGGGTATGCCCTACTGGGGTGACAATACACTTGTTTTCACCCTCGTGCTTACGGATGAAAAGGGGGATGTAACCTATATTAATTCCTCCCCCGAAAACACAAAATTCAGAAAAAGCTATATTCTTGAAACCAGCCTTTATTACGGTGAGTATCACGATGCACGTCTTTATCCCGAGGGATGGATGAACGCAGACTTTGATGATTCCGCATGGAAAATTTCCGCTGTAAGAAATGCTCCCGAAACCGAGCTTTATGAATGCTTCTTCCCCTCCGATAGAATTATAAGAACAATCACACCGAAGCTTATTTACGAATTCGGTGATATGAAGATTTACGATATCGGTGAATTAGCAGCAGGCTATGCCGTTCTGCAGTTCAGCGACGATGCAAGAACAAGTGAACGTGCGGTTCTGCGCTATGCCGACGAGCTCAATTCGGACGGAAGCCTTCAGTTCCACTACACGGGCGGTACCTTCCGTATGCAGAGGGATACCTTCATTTACGACAAGCGTGCAAAGGGTCAAAATTTCCATCCTCACTTTACCTGGCACGCCGCCAGATTTATTGAGGTTACGGGCATCTGTCATTTAACCGAATACCGTGTTATTCAGACAGACCTTAAAAAGACCTCGGACTTTACCTGTGACAACGAAACCCTTCAATGGATTTTTGATGCCTACGTTAAAACTCAGAGTGCCAACGTTCACGGCTGCATCCCCTCCGACTGTCCCCACAGAGAAAGGCTCGGCTACACCGGTGACGGTCAGCTGACCTGCGGAGCAGTAATGAGCGTATATGATGCCCGTCAGATGTATAAAAAATGGATGGCTGACATAAGAGACTGTCAGGACAAAAAAGGCGGTCACGTTCAGCATACGGCTCCCTTCTACGGAGGCGGAGGCGGTCCCGGAGGTTGGGGCGGTGCGGCAGTAATCGTCCCCTACCGCTACTATAAGTTCTATAACGATAGCTCCGTGCTTGAAGAAAGCTACGAATCTATGAAGGCTTACCTTAAATATATGGTAAACCATACTGAGGACGGAATTGTAACAAGTGAGGAGCCGGGCGGCTGGTGCCTCGGCGACTGGTGTCCTCTCGGAAACCGTGTTACAATCCCCGGAGCGTATGTCAATACCTATTTCCTCGCAAAGTGTGCCGATATGACAGCAGAAACGGCTGAAATTCTCGGCTTTACAAATGATACGGCAGAATATAAGAAATTAGCCGAGGATTCACGTAAAGCACTGGTGAGACACTATTATGACGAGAAAGCACACTCCTTCTGTGAGGGCACTCAGGGTGCAGACGCATTCGCACTTGACTTAGGGTTGGGAGACGAAATAACAAAAGAGAATTTCATCAGGAAATATGAGGCTCTCGGCACCTTCGATACGGGCATTTTCGGTACTGACCTTGTTATAAGAATGCTCTTTAATAACGGCCGTGGCGATATTGCTTACAAGCTTCTTATAAACGAGGAGATTACCTCATTCTACAATATGAAAAAGCACGGTGCTACCACTCTTTGGGAGAACTGGGACGGCTGTGATTCCCGATGCCATCCTATGTTCGGTGCTGTTATTGAATATTTCTTCTCTGAGATTTTAGGCATAAAGAGATATGACGATAAGGCAGGCTATAAGGAAATTACCGTCTCCCCTGCTGACATTCCTGCTCTTCGTAATGTAAAGGGTACAATGCGAACCCCCGACGGTGAAATCAGAGTTGAAATTACCACGGACGAAAACGGCAGACGCACTGTCAGCACGGGCGTTACGGGTGACGTAAAAATAATCAGATAATCTTCATTAATAAACTACGGCTCAGGGACTTGTCCCCGAGCCGTTATTGTTATATGAAATTTATTCCTCTATAAATCCGTAATATCTTCCCATCCAGTAATTAAGAAGCCATTCGGAGGGTTCAACGTATCTTGTATCATATCCGCCCTTTATGCAGAAGGCCTCATATGAAAGACAGCCGAGCACTCTTTCGTCTGCCGGGAATGCCCATCTTGCCTGAGGTCCGTCACCGTATTCCTCTGGACCGTAGTTTATCTCAACGTCGGGACGGATAGTGTGGTCAGTCTTATAATCCATAAGATCAAGAGAGTAATCCTCAAGAGTTTCGATACACTCCTCAATATTGGTGTGTCCGCCCGTATGAAGTGAAAGAGTAAAGGCAAAAAGAGGATAATGCTCAATCTTTTCATAATTATAATGACGTCTGAGAGCCAAAAGAAGATATCTTCTCATATCGGGATTCTTCTCATATTCGAGCAAGGGCATAATTGAAAGAATACCTAAAAGGTCGTCAATGTGATTTGCCCAGCTGTCATATCTCTTATACATAAGAAGATTCATTCCGTAATGATGCTTCTTTATTAATTCCTCTGCAATATCGCCGTACTTCTTTTCTCCCGTAAGGTGCTCTGTGATTCGCATAAAGGCAACAAGCTCAAGAGAGTTAATGCCCTTTTCCCAGCACCACATTTCCTCGTCATTCAGTTCATGAGGACCGAAATGCGCCCAGGTTGTAGGAAGTCCGTCAACGTCACAAAGAGTATATCCGTTTTCAATAAGATGGTCGGTTACTCTCTTTATTGATTCGGCAATTTCAGCCTTTTC
>JAZNAI010000252.1:0-4535 GCA_045586465.1 Acutalibacteraceae bacterium
CCAAGAAGCAGTTGCGGCAAAAATGACTATATCGGAATCCTTCGGAAGAATTAACTCGTTTCCGTCAAGGGGGATTTCAACACTGAAAACATAGAACTGTTTTGCAGTCATATTGCCGTGTTTATTGTGAGTGTGGGTAAAGGTATGTGCCTGAGGAACGGGATTTATAAAGCCGGTAAGTCCCTGCTGCATAAGGTCCCAGTGACCGAGGGGAGCAAAGCATCCCGGCACCGTAACCTCTGTTTCCTTGCTGCCGCTTGTGAATTTTACCTTCTTTTCTCCTGAAAGCGATGTGAGAAGGAGATTTACCTTATTCCCGTCTGCCTTTATCTTACTGCCGTCACAGACAATGCAGTTTTTGCTTTCTTTTGAAAATCTGTAGCTGATTCCTGCATATAAAAGCTCGTCAGGTGTAATTTCAAGAGGTACGGATATTCCGTTTTTAAGAGTTGAGCTTTCCCTGTCTTTGTCTGCCGTAATACCTCTTGCGTTAAAATTAAGACACAGAGGAGTGCCCGCTTGTGTACACTTTTTCTGACCTTCAAAAACAATAGCAAAGCTTCTTATTGAATTTGCGTCCATACTGAAACGGAGCTTTCCGTCAGTTACGGGATAGGGCTTCGGATCAGTTTCGTCACCTTTTACCTCAAAAGCATCCTTAATGGGCAAGGGGAACACGGCTTCAACGTTTTCAGCCGGAAGGCAGGAGCTGTTCATAACCCGGAAAATTATTCTGTCGGAATCCTGAGCCTTTTTGACGGCTGTAATTCGTACCTTATCGTTATCAAGATTTACAGCGGAAAAATTCTTTTCCGTGCCATCGTGCACATCTGTAATAAATGTGTGCATAGGCTGACAGAAGCAGTCGGCAGATTGGGTTACTTCATCAGGAGCACCCTTGTGACCTGCAATTGCAAATGAATATCGGTTAAGTCCCATATCCATAACGTGCTGTGAGCATTCCCAGCGGTAATTGCACAAGGGGGTATGTACGATTGTCAGACGAAGAGTTGAATCGTCGGGCTTATCCCAGCCGCTTCTCGAATCACTGAAAACAGAAACTCCGTAGCCTTCATTTTCATCAGTAATGTCAGCCCATTTCTGTGCAGGTACCTCGTAAAGCTTTTCAGTATTTGTCGGACGCTGTACGTAGCCGGTGCCTATATCGTAATTTGCATTTACGTTATAGGCGGTGAAGGAAAATTCTGTCTTAAGGAGAGCTGCTTCCTCTCTCCAGTCTGTTTCATTGTAAACCGAAACAAAACGGCTTTCGGTATCCAGAGAAATAATCTGCATAAAGCTTGATTTTCCTGCTGTTTTTGTGATTTCAAGGGAAATGAGTGCAGGTCCGTTATCACGTATTCTTACAACAGGTGATTCGGCATACATATAAGGAGCGTCCTTTATGTCTTCATATCTGATTTCCCATGCAGGCCAGTCGAAGCTGTGTGTATTGTTAAGAACTGCTGAGCTTACGGGGCTTTTAAGCAGCTCTTTATCGAGAGCTTTATCATATATACTTGCTATGTCACCGTTTTTGTCTATTGTTACCTTAATGTTTTTGTTTTCAAGACAGCTTTCCGAAAGAAAAAGTCCCGTTTCTGCCGCATAATTATCTAAGGCTTCTCTTACGTCAAAAACAGCAAGACCGCAGGAGGGAACAGTTGCCGTAAACGTTACTGTTTTTTTGCTATGCCCGGCTGCCTTTGTCTGAGAGGGACATTCGTTTCCGTCTTTATCAAATACACGAAAGTACTCTTTGTCGGAGGTAATCGTAACGCTGACAGCCTCTGTTCTGTCTTTTACCCCCTGAACAGGATTGGAAACAACAACGGGAGTGCCCTTGCAGAATGATGTATCAAGCTGTGATGACAGAGCCCTGCAGGCGGCTGTGTACTCCTCTGAGAAGGTATTCAGAGACTGTACATAGTCATTATGACTTCTGTTATAGCATTTTTCAAAGGACGTACCCGTGATATCATCGTGGAAGTGATGTGCAATCACTCTTTTCCACGCATTGTCAAGTCCGTAGGACGGGTAATTTTTTAAGCCCTTTATATATGCGGCGGATGCGAATTTTTCTGCGGCATCCGCTAAAAGCTCGCATCTTCTGTTCCACCGCTTTGTTACTGTTCTTGAGGTATAACTGCCTGCACCGTGGGCGGTAAGAAGAAATTCTCCGTTATAAACGGGCATAATCGCCTTTTGTGCGTCAGGCATATTTTCGAGCATTTCAAAATATTCTTTGGTTGTTGCGGAATAAACCTCGGTTTCCGAGCTTTCATTTTTTCTTTGTGCTTTAATTGTATTTTTTACGGATGAAACGTGAGGAGAGCCGCCTCTGTCACCTACACCGTGGTAAGCGAAGGTGAATGCAGGCAGATTTTTTTCTTTGTTATCCTTTAGCTTATTGAGGATTCTTTCGGCTTTATGGAGAGGACCGAATGCGGTTGTATATGCAAAAGGCATAATGCTTGCCCAGATGCCCTTGCCGTCTGCACCGAGCCATTTTCCCGTATCAAAGGGCACGGGAACAGAGCTGCCCCACATAAGCTTGCCCGTTGAAAATCCCGTAAGCCCCGAATGGGCGGCAACTGTGGGAAGGGCCTTGCCGAAGCCGAAGCAGTCGGGAAGGAAAATGTCATTTGATTCCGTGTCGAATTCTTTTCTGAAATAAGAGTTTCCGTAAAGGATGTTACGTGTCAGTGCTTCGGGGGAGGGTATGTTTACATCGCCGTTTTCATAGCAGGACCCGTTAGGATTCCATCTGCCGTCTTTTATGTATTTTTTCAGTTTTTCATATTCTTCGGGATAGTATTCTTTTATGAATTCATATCTGAGACTGCCCTCGAAATTGAATTTGTATTCGGGGTACGATTCAAGGAGCTTAAAGTTTCTTTTAAGGGTATCGGGGATGTATTCGTCAATTGTCTGCTCAAGCGTCCACAGCCACGACGTATCAAGATGGGCGGTTGCGATTGTATAAATCTGCGGTTTGCTTTTTTTCATTTTATCTCTCTCCCGTTAATATTTAACATTTTTAATTTATCATAAATATGGCGGTTTGTCTATATGTACTATAAATATTAGTATTGTTACTTGTATTGTACCAAAAATAATGTTATAATATAATGACTTATTATGGAGTTATTTCAGTTTTAAGGAGAAATCGGAGTGCAGATAAACGAATATCTGAAGATTATAGATGAAGTCAATGAAAAAGGAAAATACAAGCCCGACTGGCAGTCGCTTTCTCATCACAAGGTACCCTCGTGGTATATGAATGACAAGGTGGGTGTGTTTATTCATTGGGGTATATATTCAGTCCCGGCATTCGGAAACGAATGGTATTCAAGAGGTATGTATGACAAAAATTCTCCTGAATATGAGCACCATATAAAAACCTACGGTCCTCAGAAGGATTTTGGTTATAAGGATTTTATCCCTATGTTCAAGGCTGAAAAATTTGATGCTGAAGAATGGATAAAGCTTTTTAAGGAAGCCGGTATAAAATATGTTATGCCCGTCTGTGAGCATCACGACGGTTTTGCTATGTATGAAACAGAATTTAACCGCTGGAATTCCGTTAATATGGGACCCTGCCGTGATGTTGCCGGTGAATTGAAGGCGGAGTGCGAAAAGAACGGTCTTACCTTCTGTGCTTCAACCCACAGAGCCGAGCATTACTTCTTTATGAATATGGGCAGAACCATTGAAAGCGACGTGAATGATGAAAATTTCCGTGATTTTTACGGTCCTGCAGTTTACTGTGAGGAATGGGATTCACGTATTCTCGGTGAAACAACGGAAAACCCGTACACAAAAGGTGCAAGTAAAGAGTGGCTCCGGGACTGGCTTGTACGTACCTGTGAGCTTATTGACAGATACAGACCCTTGGTTCTTTATTTTGATTGGTGGATACATAATCATTCCTTTAAGCCCTATCTTAAAAAGCTTGCAGCTTATTATTATAACCGTGCCGAGGAATGGGGCAAGGAGGTAACCATAAACTACAAGCATCAGGCATATCCTCCGACTGTTGCCGTATTTGACGTTGAAAGAGGAGCACTTACCGATATATCGCCTCTTTACTGGCAGACCGATACAGCAATCGGAAAGCATTCCTGGGGATACAGAAAGGATAACAAATACAAGAGTGCACGTCAGGTTATCTGTGATCTTGTCGATATCGTTTCAAAAAACGGAAATCTTCTCATAAATATCGGTCCCCGTGCAGACGGCACCATAACCGAAGAGGAAACAGAGGTTCTTCTTACAATGGGTAAGTGGCTGAGTGTAAACGGCGAAGGTATTTACGGAACAACCTTCTGGAAAAAATTCGGCGAGGGCAAGGTTAATGCAAAGGACGGCTTCTTCCAGGACGGTGATGAAAAGCAGTTTACCAATGAGGATTTCAGATTTACCTACAAAAACGGATATCTTTACGTTTTCCAGATGCGTCCTTCAAAAAATATAAAAATCAGAACTCTGAAAAAGCAGGGAAAGCACGATTATTTTATTGAAGGCATTACACT
>JAZNAI010000253.1:0-39866 GCA_045586465.1 Acutalibacteraceae bacterium
GAAGACAATAGTAGGCCTCAACTCCTTGGCCCACAGAACGACATGGCTACGATCCGACTTCGGCGGTACGGAAAAGGACTTTTCCGCAGTAAGGCTTAATAATGACAAGGTAAGAATTACCGCCCTCAAAAAAGCTCAGGACTCCGACAGAATAATTTTCCGCGTTATGAACAGTTCGGGAGAAAAAGCGGAATCCGTTGAAGCAGCCTTCCCCTTGCCCGTAAAGGAAGCTTATGAGGTAAGAGGCGACGAGATTGAGCTTGATGCTTACCCCGTATCGGACGGAAGACTTCATTTCAGCATCGACGGAAATTCAATAAGAAGCTTTGCTCTCGTTTTTGAGGGTCAGAAGGAGTGTACGGAAGCAGGCACTCCTCTGCAGATTAAATGTAATGCAAGGGGCATTACATCGGACAATGACAGAGAAAGCTCAACACTTAAAAACGGAGTATCCGTACCTCTTGAAATTACACCTGACGAGCTTTTATATGCAGGCGTCAGATATAAGCATTCAAAGGAATCCGGCAATAATGCTCTGGTCTGCGACGGAAGCACCTTAAAGGCAGATGGTGACAAGTTATATCTTCTTCTTACATCTCTTTCGGGAGAAAAGAAGGTAAAATTCACAAGCGGCAGCAAGGAAACTGAGGTTACCGTTCCCGGCTGCTTCGCTCCCCTCGGACACTGGGATCTAATGCAGCAGGGGCTTACAGGCTTTATAAATCCCGTTCCTCAGGCACATACCTTTACCCACACTCACAATAAAAACGGCAATATGACTGCAAAACAGTTCTATGTTTTCAGTGTTGAAATCCCCCTTGACGGAAACGAGTTAATTCTTCCGAAGGATTCCGATATAGTCATTTTTGCCGCAACTGCTTCTTGGGGAAACGGCATATTCATAAAGGGAGATGAGCATTTTGACTCTCTTGCAAAGCGTGAATTTGACTACGAATTCTCCGATTATGCAAAAAAATATATGTCCCCCAACAAAATCGAGCTATTCCTTGACAAATTCATAGACAGAACCTTTTCAATGTATGTAAAGCTTGGAGAATTCCATAACAAATATGCTTTTGATGAAGCTTACTACATACTAAGAAGTCTGAACCACAGACGAACCTATAAAAAGGATGCGGAAAAACTCAGAAACAACCGTAGAAAATAATATTTTTATTGTAAACTGTTACACTATTTGCTAACATAAAATTAACAATATTTTCGGGGTGATATTTATGGAAAACAACAATTCTTCGAATGCAAAAACCTTTGAGGAACTGCGCCTCAAAGAGCAACAGTTTTATGTAGGCGAAACGCAGGACCGCCGTTATGTCGGCGCAAAGGAAACTCTCGGCTTCGTTATCTGGGATGCCGCACAGAGCTTCAATATCAATACCTACTCCACCCGTTTCATTACGAGTATCGTAGGGGTTGATCTCGGACTTCAGACAATCGTAAATTCAATCAACAGCGTATGGGACATTGTAAACGACATCTTTTTCGGCACTATCGTTGATAAAACCCGTACCCGTTGGGGTAAGTTCAGACCTTACCTTCTCTTCCTTGCAGTTCCCGGATGTATTCTTACATCAATGTACTGGCTTATGCCCTATTTCTTCGCAGGCACGGCACAGACAAATATGATAAAATTCGCGTTTTATCTTCTTCTGACGGTTGTGCGTGAAGGTATAACCACCTTCCAGACAATTTCAAGAACGGGTCTTATGTCAACCATAACACCGCATCCGAATGACCGAACAAGGCTTATAACAATGGCAAATTTCGCCTCCGGCTTCTTCGGGGAAAAGCTTCCCGAGCAGGCTGTAACCATTCTGATTGATGTTCTGAGAAGTAAATATCTTGAAAATTCCGAACAGCTTTCAAAGGCATATACGGGTCTGTTTTCCGGTATGGGTGTCTTCACAACTCTCTGTTCAAGTGCTTCCTCCTTCTGGTTCTTCAGAATGTCAAAGGAAAGAGTTATGCAGTCCATAAAATCCCCCAGTGTTCTCATGTCAATAAAATCAGTCATAAACAACAAACCTCTTCTTCTCATCACACTTTCTGACTTCTTAAGCGGATTCGCAATCAAGGGCAGCCAGGATGACTACTACACAGATGTTCTTCACTTCTCTTCAATGACACTTGTTGCAGGTATTCCTGCCGCACCCATAAGCCCTGCCAGCTATGCATGGGTTCCCTGGATGAGAAGACATTTCTCAAGCCGTCTGCTTTACATCCTTGCAAAAGAAATCGGTAACATCCTTTACATCCCCGTATTCTTCTTCGGCTGTCTCGGTATGAAAAAGGACTTTTCGGGCGGTATGTATCAGAAAATAGTTCCCATGGGTATTGCAATGGCTCTCTGGGAAATTATATGGACACTGTTCTTCGGTCTTAAATCCGTTATCGGCACGGAAATGTACAACGAAGCAATGGACTACTGCGAATGGAAAAACGGTTACCGAACAGAGGCTATGGCTTCCGTTACAAAGGATATTGCAGCAAAAATTTCATCAAATACAAGCAATGTTGTTACAACCGCAATCAAGAAGCTTGTGGGCTACGAGGTCAACGCCTTCAGACAGGGCACGGAGCAGACCGATAAGGTTAAGTTCTACCTCTTCGCAATGTTCACCATCATTCCTGCCGTTACGGGCTCTCTCGGTATTATCCCCATGCTTTTCTACGATCTCAACAACGAAAAGAAGGAAGCTATGTACAAGGAGCTTCTCGCGCGCCGTATGATGATGACCAAGGTTGTTGAAAATGCAGATGCCGAAACTCTCGAATCTATGGCGGCAGAGCAGATTACCATTGATTCTAAAAAATAATTCAAGGATATAATTATGGAAGTAAGATATCTTGCCAATGACAGTGAGGCAGTTGAATACCTGAAGGTATCCGCCGCTTCATTTATATGGAAATTTGATAAAAATGAGGACACACACTGTGAAATGCCCGTGCTCGGTGCATTTCACGAGGGTAGGCTCATAGCAGGTGTGGAAATATTTGATTTTCAGACCAACTTCTGCGGCAAAGCCTTAGGAAGCGTTATTGTAAGCGGTGTCTGTTCTCAACCTGAATTCAGACGTATGGGCGGAATAAGGGAAATTTTCGATAAAATTGCAGAAACGGCAGAAGACAATAACCGGGCAATCGGTTTTTTGCATCCCTTTTCGATTTCATATTACGAAAAATTCGGCTATGCGAATCTTAACCGGATGTTCGCAATAAAGGTTCCTTTTGAGAATATCAAAAATATTCCCCGTAATACCGATGCCGTTCTTTTTACGGGCGAACAGCTCCCCGAGCTTTGCGAGCTGCACAATAAATGTGCTCTGAAAGAAAATCTTATCTGCTTCAGAAACGATAAAAAGCATTTCTGTGACACACCTCTTGAAAGCGCAGATTACACCTATCTTCACTATGACAAAAACGGTACCGCTGACGGTTACGTAAGATTTACCGTCAAGCGTCCCGAGGTACTGACTGTTGAAGAATTATTCGTACTCTCCCCCGAGGCACTTCTCGGACTTGTGGGTTTTCTTCGCAACTATGACGGTCTTGTGAAGTATCTTATGGTAAAAAATCAGTATCAGGGCTCACCCTTTGCTATTATTGCCGACCGCATTGACGAGGTGCGATATGAGCACGGCGGCGGTGTTGCGGCACGTATTTACAATCTTAAAGCAGTTCTTGAAAATAATGCTTATCCCCGGGAATACGGAAAATTCCGCCTTAAAAGCATTGACCCCATAAGCCGTAACAACGGTGTATTTGAGGTTGAATACGAAAACGGCAAGGCAGAAATAACCTATAAAGAAGACGGTGACTATGACATTGCCCTTACGCCCCCTGCTGCCGCAAAGCTTCTTCTTGCAGGTGAGGGGCACAACAGGGATTCTGCCGTTTTCATTGACGGTGTTGATCTGAAAAACGATGCCGAAGGCTTTTTCCGGGCATTCCCCCACCGCATCACACGTTTTGCGGACAGCTGTTGGTCAATTTAAATTTTTGAGGAGAGATAAAAATGATAAGGGCTAAAAAATTTCTGAGTCTCGCACTGACTTTTTGCATTGCCTTTTCCCTGCTTGTATTTGAAGGCTTTTCTGCGGAAAATACTGATTTTGATATAACAAAAGCCGTTATCGTAAAAAGCGAAAATTCAAGCATAACAGACAGCTATGCGGCAGAGAGACTGAAATATTACCTTGACGAAATCACGGGCGGTAATATTGAGATAATCACGGATAACAGTGAAGCGGAATATGAAATTTCGGTCGGTGCAACCCTTCGTTCCGATTTCGACTTCACGGATGCTCCCGACGGAAGCTACAAAATAACCTCTGACAGTAAAAGAATAATCATCGGCGGTGCAGGAAGCAAGGGTACAATAAACGGTGTTTATTATTTTCTCGAAACCTACTGTGACTGTCATTGGTACGAGGCTGAGGTTATAATCATCCCCGAAAACGAAAATCTTTGTGTGCCCTCTGATATAAATATCAGCTATACTCCTTTCTTTGAATATTCGGAAACCGATACAAACAGCTCAAGAGACCCAGAATTTGCAGTAGCAAACGGTGTTACGGGCGGCATTTACAAAAAGCTCTCCCCCGAGCAGGGCTACACCGTAGATTACATCGGCGGCTCAAGCCACACCCTTGTAAACCGTTATTGCAAGCCCTCAATATACTTTGAATCCCACCCCGAATATTATGCTCTTGTTGACGGCACACGTGTACCCGACCAGCTCTGCCTTACCAATGAAGAGGTAAAAAATATCGTTACTCAGGAGGCTTTGGCACTTCTTGAAGAAAAATACAATCCCGATGCTCCCCTGCAGATTCTTTCCGTCACTCAGGCAGATAACGGAAATTACTGCACCTGCACTACCTGCAAGGCTCTTGACGATGCAAACGGTTCTCAGGCGGGCACAATGCTGACCTTTGTAAACGAAATCGCGGCAAGAATCAGTGCAACGGGCAAATACCCCAACCTTGCAATTGATACCTTTGCATATCAGTACACAAGACAGGCTCCTTCAAATGTTGTTCCCCGTGATGATGTTATTGTCCGTCTTTGCTCCATTGAGTGCTGTTTCGGTCATACTCTTGACGATCCGGACTGCAAGGAAAATGTAAAATTTATGGAAGATCTCAGGGAATGGAGCAGCATCTGCGACAGACTTTATATCTGGAACTACAATCTTAACTGTGACGAAAGCGTAAATATCTATGCAAATTTCGGTACTCTTCAGAGAAACACTCAGATTTTCTATGAGCACAACGTAAAGGGTATTTATCAGCAGGGTATTTTCTACATAGACGAATGTGACGCTGAGTTTGCTGAAATGAAGACCTATCTTCTCTCAAAGCTTATGCAGAATCCTTATCTTGATTATGAAAAGGAAATGACAGGCTACCTTATCGGTGTTTACGGTCCCGGAGGAATTTACCTCAAGGAATTCATTGATATAGTAACCGAGCATGCCGTAACAAAAATCTCACACCTTTATCTTGAGCAGGATTCACGCTTCTCCCTTCCCGGAATGACAATCTGTGACGTGAACAGATGCGACGAGCTCTGGGAAATGGCAAAAGCCGAGGCCGAAAATGAAGAGCAGATGCAGCAGATTCTCCGCTCCGAGCTTTGCTGGAGATACTGGAAATGCTCCAATATGTACTCCGAATTTTCAAGATTACAGCACCCCTACCTCTGGATGAAAGCAAATAAGGATCTCTATAACGATTTTGTGGCAATGGGTGTTACCCGTATGGGTGAACGCGTAGGTCACGACCTTTCAAGCAACGATTTAAGACATCTGACAAGAAGAATCTACACCTGGATAACCCTCTATGACGAGCCTATATGGGATGCAATTAATCCTTACGCCGTTATGGCATACGAATTCCTCGAAAAAACCTACGTTTTCTTCCACCCCATGTCCTATTCAGAATAACGAAAAAAGTGATTGCAGAGCTTATCTGTAATCACTTTTTTGCTGTCTGTTTTTTATCTGAATCTTTTTACAAATTCCTTATAGAAGAGGACACATTCGCCGATATTTTTAATCTTTATGTGCTCGTTGGCGCTGTGAATTGAAGCAAACTGCTTTTTATCAAGGTCAATGGGCGCAAAACGGAGAATACTGTCCGCAACGTCAGAAAATCTTCTTGCATCCGTGCCTGCCGTAAGAAGGAAGGGAGCTACGATTACATCGGGGAAATGCTCATTCATAATCTCCTTCAAAAGCTTATAAGGCTCAGAGTCAAAGGATGAGGGCTGACAGTAATCTCTTTCAATTTCTTCAATTTCCGCTCCGTATTTCTCAGCAATTTTCTTTATTTTTTCAAGACCTCTGAGCAAATCATCCTCACGCACACAGCGAAGGAACATTGTTGCTTCCGCTTCCTTTCCCCTTATCTGAGGGTCTTCCTTCGTGCCGGCAAAGATATTGGTAAAGGTAATGCTTGTGGAAAGCATAGCCTTTGTCTGGGGAATACCCAGCATTATTTTTTTGATAAGAGGAGAAAACAGCGTAAGATTTCCGAAAAGGATATTAAGCGGAAAAGACATATAAGGAGCGTGTGTTTCGAAGGTGCCTCTTACCTCAGAGGAGAATGCTCCCTTATATATTTTCCTTGTGCTTACCTCATTTATAAATTGAGTAAGCCTTAAAATAGCACTGTCATCGGATGGATTGAGACCGCCGTGCCCCTTGGCGCTTGCCTTGGTTTTTACCTTATAAAGATGACGGCTTTTTTCGTGAACGGCTACCATTGCGCTCTTATTTTTCACACCGGGAATCATTCCCTCGGTAATAGCTCCGCCCTCGTCAAGCACAGCATCAAAGTGTATGCCGTTTTCCTTAAAGTAACGGGTTGCAAGCACCATTCCCTCACCGCATACCTCTTCGTTATCGGAGGAGCCTATATATACGTTTACACCTTCAAAGCCGTATCCTTCCGAGAGCAGCTCCTCACATGCCTGAAGCTGAGCAAACAAGGGAGTTTTTGTATCAATGGTACCTCTGCCCCACAAGGCATCATCCTTTATAACTGCATTGAAGGGGTCTGTTTCCCAGGAATCATCCCCTTCTACGACGTCGTGATGAGACATAAGCATTATATTCTTCTCGGCATTTCTGCCCCTTATAACGTAAACAAAACAGCCGTCACCGAAAACAAGCTTCTCTGCCTTTTCTGAAATTAAAGGAAAGGTCTCCTTAAGAACTGAATAAAATTTCTCATATTCCGACCTGTTTTCACCGTTTCTTGTAAAAACGGTTTTACAGTCAATCATCCTTTTGAGCTTTTGGGCATATTCCTCATTTTTTACGGAGCTTACATTTTTACGGTTTTCTTCACCCGATAAATTTCTTTTTTTCATTATTTACTTTCACCTCTGTACTTTTCAATGGTTGAGGTAACCTTTTTATCGTTATAGAAGACAAAGATAACAAGAGAAAGAAGGCTGAAAATACCTGCAAATACACCCGTAAGCTTAACGCCCTGAAGACCTACGGATTCACCCTCAAGGGCACCGACGGCCAGAATACTTGAAACACCCATCATTGCAATAGCCGAGCAGATTTTCTCTATAAAGGTCTTTACGGCAGAAAATATGCCCTCACGGTTAACACCGTTTACAAGGCAGTCGCACTGAATAATATCGGAAACAACAGACTGAGGAAGAATGTTTATTGCGGCAAAGGGGAATGAAACTATAACGCCCATTGCAAGACCTATAAAAAGCTCATTTCCGGGAGCAAGAGCGGCAATTTTGTCACCGAAATAAATAAGTCCGAAAACTGCTGTAAATACCACGCTTGCAATTATAAGGGAGAGCTTTTTGTTGTATTTTCTGCTCATTTTGATTATCAACGGGAACAGACATATTGCAACGGCTATAGCCGAGAGCATAACAAGGAAGGACTGCGATTCGGGCACGTTCAGAAGCATTGTTATGTAATAGAGCATTGCTGTCTGGAAAAATGCCATTGAAACACCGCTGAAAAGGACACCGAGGCTGAAAATAACGAAATTCTTATTCTTGAAAACAAGTGCAAAGGACTTAAGCATTGATTCCTTGGGCTTCGTGTTTTCCGTAACGTATTCCTTTTCATTGAAGGCATAAGCACTCAGAAGCAGACAGGTAATGCCGATAGCGGCAAAAACGGCAAACACCGTTCTCCATGCCCACAAGGGTGAAAAACCTGCATTCTTAAGCATATCAACAAATAAGGTTGCCGCATACATAAATGAGCTTGAGCCCATAAAGAATACCGTGCTGACACCGTAATAGCCGACTCTTACCTTAGCGTCGGGAATAATCTCAGGAACAAGTGCATTTTTGGGAATAAAATAGAAGGTATATGAAGTATAGTAGGTTACAAGGAAGAAGCCGACCCATAATGCATTAAGCGCCGAGCCCTCCTTAAATGGAGCAAAGAAAATAAGAAGCACGGACAAAGCGTAAGGGATGGCGGCATAGCGGAGAAACGGCATTCTTCTGCCTGCCTTGTGCTTACATTTATCCGAGAGAGAAGCCACAATAGGATCCGTTACGGCATCCACAATTTTACCGACAGCGGTAATAAGTGCCATAACGGTAATGAAGCCGAGAAGCTTGTTTTCGGGAAGAAGCACGGGAAGTCCGCTTTTTACAGTCGGCTGAAAGAAATAAAGAAGGTAGTTACCTATCATACCGTTGAATAAGCCCTTTGCAATATCAGCAAGGCAGTAACGGTACATTTTGCTTTTTGGCAATGCTTTTGTCATTTTAATCACCTTTTCTGTGAATATTTATTCATAAAATACATTTTATCACGAATATTGCATTATTATTTCCTAAAAAGAAGAATAAAGATTTAAACAAAAAAGAGCAGGTAAATTACCTGCTCAAAAATCAATAATAATCATTTTGCACTGTACGTATAAACATCCTCATAATTCATATCTGCGCAAAGATTAAGCGTAGCCGCAGTAAGATCGTAAAGGGAGGACCATTGTGTAGAATACACTCTTCCCTTTTCATCAGGGTCGGTTCCCTTGATTCTCACTGCCTCAAGAAGCTCCATGCCCTCTTTTGCACTGAGAACGGATTTCTTTTCAGTAAGAGTGCTTTCAAGAATCTCATAGCGGTCAAGCCCCTGCTTTTCATATTCAAAGGGAACGTCGTGAAGATAGAAATTTGTTGCGGCAATAAAACCGTTTTCTTTTTCTGTTATTATCATTTCATTCTCGACATAAGAAACAACCACACTCTTACCCGCAGCATCCGCAATCTGGAAATGATAACAGCCCTTTGCTGCGGCAAACATATCAAAGCCCCTGAGAAGCTCAATTGCTTCGTCTGTAGTAGCACACTTATCAAGCATTGCTCTTATGGCAAGTGTTGTGCCGACGTCGGGTTTTCCGTTATCCTGTGCAGTAGCAGGAGCCTGAAGCTGCAGCACGCCTACTGCAAGACCTTTTTCATTCACACCGTCAAGGGGGAAGTATGCAGTTGCAAGCATATTTATTCTGTCAAGAAGCTGATCGGGAGTATATTCCGTATTATAGCCGAGAAAGCTTAAATTAACAACTGCAACAGAGCTGTAGCCGTCCTTGGGCGCAGTTTTAACCACGCAAAGGTCAGTTGTCTGATTATCAAGATTTCTGCCGAAAATATATCCTTTTTCAGGAGTTTGTGCATAAAAAGTCGAACAGGCAAGATTCGGAATCTCATAAGGCACTTCAATAGGAAGACCTTTAAGCATAGTTTTGATTATATACTGCACAAGCTGATCCTCCGTTGAAGCACCGCCTGCATCAAGAAGCTCCTGAAGCTTGTAATCTGCCGCATAATTGATTTCATAAATGCCTGTATCTCCGTTTTCCTTCACGGAAAGCAGGGTTCTTGCCTCACCCTGAAAAACTGCAAGTGCCGCAATTACAACAACAAGTAAGACTGCCGCAACAGCAATAAGTATTTTTTTTCCTTTTTTCATAATCTCTTCTCCCTTTTTCTTAAAGTATATATTGATATTATTCTGCAGGTACCGTGAATACAATTTCACCTGATTTCTGCGTCTTATGGTAGGCACTTTCTGCTGTTATTTCAAGAAGGTAATCCTTACCTGTCTCGAGTATTCCTGCAGGAACGTTTATTCCTGAGGTGTTATCTTCATCAATTATGTAATAGTCAGCTACAAACTGCTCTTTATAAAGCTTTTTTCCCTTTGAATCAGATATTTTCACGGTATAATTCTGAACAACAAAGCCCTCGGCGGCATCAGCCTCGGTAAATTCCACTCTGTAGCCTCCGTCCTCATTTGCCGTTGAAGTTACGTTGATTTCTGACGGAAAAACGGGAGCAGTATCGTGAGCCTTAAGATTCTTATAGGTATAAGCGAAGGTGCTTCTGTCGTTAACGTTTTCAATGAAATAATCACAGAAGAAGGTACCTGAAATCACATCGTAGCCTCTGATTCTCACACGTCCCGTGCTGTCTGCTTCAATAACCGCAAACTGTATTGCATCCTCATAGCCTTCGGGATGCTGACCTACCACATAGTTTTTGTCAAGCTCAAATCTTGCCATAGCACCGACACCGACAGATGTATAGACGGACTGATTTATGCTTCTGGGGTCATTCATGGGGAAATGTGAGTGTCCCGAGAAATCAACAACCTTGCTGTGCCCTGCAAAAGCGGTATTAATCTGAGGATTGCACCATATAGTACTGCCGTAAACGGTACCGAAGGGATGGGGATGCTGAAAAACAAATATCGGTCTATCACCTGCTTTTTCCTCAGCTTTTTCAACTTCACTACTGAGCCATTTTACGCTTTCGGGAGAAACAGTCCACTCAGTAAGCCATCTTTCACCGGAGAAGGCAATACAGGTAAAGCCATTAATTTCTGTTACGGTATTAACGTCGTGCTCAAAGTGTTTTACAAAATACTCCGGGGCTTCAGCGGTCTTCATTTCGTGGTTACCCAGCACATTTATCATAATTGTATCTTCCCTGACACATTCGTCGAGAGCCTTTTTGTATTCAATAAAGTCATTTTCTCCGCCGACTGATGTAAAATCACCAAGCCCGAAGAAAGCATCGACTCCGTAATACTGTCCGTCATCTTCAAAAAGTGCATAAGCGGCATTTATTGCCTGCTTCACATTTTCGTTTTCATTGTGTGTATCGGTAAACGCAACAATTCTGACCTCGGGCACAAAATCATCGGGAACTACGGGAAGAGCTTCCGTAACCTCACCTCTTGACATCTGCACAAGAGACCAGGCGAGAGTTACGGCGCAAAGCAAAGCAGCCAAACCTATAATGCCTCCGAGAATACCGAAGATAGCTTTAATTACAGTTTTCACAATTTTTATAATCTTTTTCATAATAGCAACCCCACTGTTTATATGTCAATCTGTAAAAACTTCTTTTATTGCTTCAAGATATCCGTAGCCGTAAAGATCATCAGGCTGAAGATAACTGGTTTCAGTCCACTCATTCCAGCTGTTGACTGTAATCAGCGGTGCCTTCATAATGCCTTTTTTTATTGACTTATCGGCAAACGCTTTTACTGCCTCGCAGGCTGCCTTAAAGTTTTCGGGGGTATTATTTTCAACAACACCCTCCATAAAATTATAAAATCTTACGTTATTATCCCATCCTACGGAGATATTGGGATAGAAGGGTACAGAAAGCTTCGCCGATGCCTCTTCCGTTATTTCAATATATTTTTTTGTAAGCTCCTTGTATTCCCCATCAAAATAAACACTGCCGCCCCAGTTGTAATTGGTTACGGAGTCAATACCGAGATAGCTGTAAACGTCATATATGTGCTTTCCCTTATTGATATCACCGTCAGAAAGCCAATCACAGCGACGGTCTCCCCAGTAGACAACCTGAAAATGAAGTCCGGGGAAGCCTGCTTCTACAGTCTTTTTTCTGAATAATTCAAGTCCGTCTTTACACTTTTCTGTTGTGCCGAAGGTACGGATAAAATTATCAAAATCAAATATCATATATACGGGACAGCCGTCAATTGTGTAATAGTTTTCTTTCTTAAAATATTTTTCAATTGTACTGTCGCATATATTTTCAAAGATTTCGGGAGTTACAACACCGCTCCAGATAACAGTATCAAGATCCCTGTCAGAATTTCTCTTATCCCACAGATGTGTGGCATTGTGATTTGCCCACATAAGATAAAATTTCATATCCTTATTATTCCGTGCCTTAAGGAAGCCGTCGTTAAGGCAGTTTTCAAGGAAGGGACGGTTATCATACCAGTACCAGTCATAAATAAAAACGTTTACACCGTAAGATACGGCACAGTCAATCTGCATTTCCATAACACGGCTGTCTGCTTCGTTCACATAACCCCACGTGGGAATTCTCGGCCAGCGGCAGCCCTTATAGCCCTTATCGGTCATTGCCTTCACGGTCTGCCATTCACCGTAGCCCTCGGGCCAGAAAATACGGGAACGGGGCTCATCACCCGTATATGACGGCCAGATAAATGCTGCTATATCATATTTGCCCATAATTTTTCCTCCGTTATTTTATAGTTAAAATATATCACACAAAAAAGTATATAACAAGTATATTTCTGATGATTTACATACAATTTCACTAATTTTGAGGTTGTTATAATTAATTTTTTATGCTAAAATACAACCGAGAGAATAAAAAAGGAGTACAAAAATGAAAGAACTTGTCAAGCGCTTACCGAAAAACAGTCCCCTCGGGAATAAAATTCCCTTTGGGGGAATCACTTCAAATATACTGAAGCTGATTGCCGTCATTTTAATGCTCAGCGACCACATATGGGCAACGGCTATGAGCTTCGGTGACTGGATGACATATATCGGCAGAATGGCATTTCCCATATTCGCTTTTCTTATTGCAGAGGGCTTCGTTCACACCTCGAATTTCAAAAAATATGTAATACGACTTTTAGGCTTTGCGGTTATTACGGAAATACCCTTCAATCTCTTCTACAGCAGCCGTTTCTTCAATCCATACCATCAGAACGTGCTTTTCACACTGCTTCTCGGTCTTCTTGCAATATATGTAATTGATAATCTTAAAAAGAATCATAGTGCAAAAAACATCGGACTTTCAGTGCTGTGGTTAGTTCTCATCTCAATTGCAGCAACAATCGGATTTGTCGATTACGGCTTCCTCGGAATGATAACTGTCGTAATGTTCTACCTGTTAAGAGACTTCCCCTTCGCCTGGTTTTGTCAGCTTATTGCGATGGTACTTATAAACATCGTATTCTTTGAGGGACTTGTTGTTCCCGTTGAAATTTTCGGACATACCTTTGAAATTCCCACTCAGGGCTATGCGGTATTCTCACTTATTCCCATATGGCTTTACAGCGGCAGAAAGGGACGTTCCCATAAGGCATTACAGTACGGCTTTTATGCCTTCTATCCCGTACATATGCTCATACTCTATCTCATTAAATACTTTGCATAAAATTTTCCCGCTGTCGGATGTCTTTCCGAGAGCGGGATTTAATTATATTTTCTTTTTCATAAGACCGTGTCTGTTACAGTAAATATACAGATATCCTCTGCCTCTCAGCGAAAAACGGGTTTCGGCATTTCCCTCGGGATAAAATTTTTGAAACTGAATTCTGTCGGTTGTGATATGTGCAATAAATGAAATAAAATGTGTTTTTGTCATATCATGGCTTACGGTAACAAAATACTCATCTTCAACCTTTTCAATTGCTATTTTATGCTCTTCGTCCGTTTCCTCTGCTTCAAGGGGCGGAAGAGTTATTCCGCAGCAGCTCACAAAAGCTTCTCCCGTTGCACTTATAACATTTCCGCAGACAGGGCAGACATAGAAGCTTGAACGAAGCATATTTGAAGAAGTATTTTTATTTATTACCGTATCTCCCGACATCAGCTCCATAACCGAAACACCGAGAGCTTTTGCAAGCGGTTCAATAAGACATATATCCGGAAGCCCCTTTGCCGTCTCCCATTTTGATACAGCCTTACAGCTGACACCTATCATATCAGCCAACTGTACTTGTGTAATTCCCTTTTTTTCTCTTAAACGTTTTATTGCAGCACCTGTAATATAATTGTCCATACAACACTATCCTTTCTGCATTTATCTTACATTACATTGAAGGATACTGCAACCTACGGAGCGTGGAAGCATTTTCTGTTACATAAAAATGTGACTGCAGATTTTTCCGCTGTCACATTACATTTTTTATACCGCTTTCCATAAAAGCATATTATCTTCAATAACAAAATCTGCCCTGCCGTTATTTTTAAGATAGGTAAGATATGATCGGACTGTGCTTCCCACAAGAACATACTGCTGAGCTGAAAGCTTGAGACCATACTCGTCAAAAAGCAATTTAAGCAGCTCGTCGAAGCATACAGGAGAAGCGATCAGCTCACAGATTTTATCTGCAATTTCCGCTGTGCAGTCAATATTATACTGCACAATATCTTCTATATCCTCAGATGCTTCAGCATGCGACGGGACGAAATATCTTGCGTTGATGCCTTTAAGCTGCTCCAGCGTCTCAAGATACTCTCCCACATCGTAAAGAAAGCCTATGCGGTACTTATTAAGAGTTTCTTCAGATGAAAAGCTATCAGCAAGAAAGACAACGTCGTCAGGTGTTCTTATTCCTGCCATATCAAAAAAATGTCCCTTAAGACTTAAAATTTCAAAGCCGGCGGGCAATACGTCGGGTGTAAGCACTTCGGCACTACACTCCTGTGCCATTAAAAACTTATGACGCAGATCCGAGAAGGGGTTACCGCCCCAAAGAAAAGCAGGCTCAAAAACGGGAGAATTTATAAATGCACACTCACGCCCGGGAGCATAAATTTTACAGCCCGTGCGCTCCTGCAAAAACCTGTTTCCGCCCGTATGGTCTGCATGTGAATGAGTATTTATTATAAATTTAAGCTTCCACCCGTTTGCATCAAGAATTTTCAGTACCCTTTTTCCCGTATCCTTATCATTTCCGCTATCTATAAGAAAAACGTCTCTTTCCGAAAGCTTAACAATTCCTATTTTTGCGGGACACTGTATATAATAGCAATTATCAGTTATCTTAATCAGCTCGTACATCTTCTTCTCCTCGGAACTCTTTTCTCAGATTATGATTATAATCAAGAATAAGACCGGTATTTACGCCGTTAACAACTATTTTCTCTGCTTTTCGGGGTGAACGGCAGAATATGCTGTCATAACGGTCAAATTCGGTATTCTGTTTTTCTCCGTTAACGGTGAATTCTCCGTCAAAAGAAGCAAAAAGAGCACCGTCCGCAGTTTCATAATAAACACTTCCGTTTTCTGAAAAACGGATTTTATTTTTCATTATTCTTTCTCTGAACTCACTGAAGCTTTCTGCTTCTTCATCGGAAAGCTCCGTAATATAAGTATGATAATTTCCTCCCTTGCGGATTAAATCAAATTCACCGGAAGGAATAAACTCTTCAGGAAAGCTTTTGTTTTTCAAAAGCCCCTTCAGACTCTTTTCATCAAAAGGAAGAAATTCCTGTTCGCCATCAGCAATAAAAGCAACAAATACGCCGTTTTTTCTTGCAAAAACAACATTTTCAGATAGTATAAATTCATCATAAAAACACTTCGGCATATAAGCGTGGGTAATGTCTGTTATACCCGTTTCGCCGAGCCTTGATTTTTCGGGGAGCTTATATATTGTGATATTGATATTTTTATGCTGAACACTAAAAGGCCGTCTTCCGTTTCCTATCCAATAGCCGGGTGATGACCCGTATCTGCCCTTTCCGTTTCCTGCAGGATGAGTTGTAAAAAGGGTAAGATTCTCACCTAAGTCGGCAGTCCATACGTGCTCCTGCGCACCGCACATACCGACTGAGTTATTCACAGCAGTTGACAGCATATAACGAGCAGTGCGGTAAGCATAAACGTTACCTCTTCCCGTTGCAATACCGTGAGGCATTATATTGTGCTTTCGGGCAAATTTTCTCCAATTAACAAATCTTAATACCGTGATATTCAAAAACTTAAAATATCCGATAAAGGAATTTCGGTAAAGCTTATTTTCTTTCACGTATGCGAGAGTACTTTCAATTGCCTCAGGATTTGTAAAGGTCTCGGCACCCCATTGTGCCATAATGCCCTCGGGATTTTTCCCGATAAATCCTTCATTTTCCATATCACGGGAAGAAAGTCCGCAGCTCATTTTTGAAACAAAGCTCTCTTTATAAAGCGCAATATCCTTTATAGCCTCGGGGAACGTGTAAATTCCCTTTTTTACAATATCTGTAAAGCATATAAGAATGTGACCGGGCTGTTTTTCACAAGAAATCCGCACAAGTGCCTTTTCCGTCTCGGATAAACGGGAGTTATTCAGCAGGTTCTCTGCAATCTCTCTGCCCCATAGAACATTCATAGCGCTCTGTATACTGTTGCCGTAGTAATTACCTGCTTTATTATTACCGTACATCCGGGAGCTTACGGCAACAAAACGGTTATTTACGGAATTTAATGCCACGTCAAGCCACAGAATATCCATAATCATTTTCATTCTGTTCACCGATTCTTCATTACGGCAGTAAGCAATGTAATTTGCCATAGGAGAAATATCCTCAGCAAGATAATTGTTGCTGAGATATTCAGAAAAGCCGTAAAGGAATCTGTGGCGCATCCATATTTCAATGCGCTCTTCTGCCTTTTTGCGGTGCTCTTCACCTGTCATCCCGTTATTGGTAAATTTTTCTTTTGGCCATTCCTGCCCTGCCAGATATTCTGCGACAGCAAACATAATCTGATGGTTTTCAGACCAGTAACACATACTGTCATCCCCCGGCTCATCCATAAAGTACTTGAAGCCGAGGAAGGTGTTTTTTATAAGCTCACGGCATCTGCTGCTTAATTTTTCACCGCAGTCCTTATATATCTTAAACAGAAGCTGAGCCCTGAAATCCGCACAGTCAAAGCGTTTTTCCATATAACTGCAGTGACGAAGGAGCATTTCATACGTATCGCTCTCCGAAAAGAAGGGAGCAGTATCATCTCCCGAAAGAAACATATAAAGCTCCTCAAATTTTCTTCCGTCCGGCAACGAGGAATAATATCCGCTCTCGCCTTTATCGGGAAGCTCCTTTGCGGGCTTTTTCAGTATCAATATTGTAATTTCGGCAACCGTCAGAAGAATTATAATGCCGACGATACCGAGAATGATATACAGAATAATATCCATTAAAATTACTCCGTTTATTTATTTTCTTTATTCATTTCCCTTGTACGGCAAGACGTATGCTCCAGCCGTTTTCATCCAATAGCTCTTCAGCCATTTCTTCATCACATCCGAGAATCTCCGTAACAATTCCTATCATTCTTTTTCTCAGCTTTTTGTTGGTAGGCTTCAGGTTAATCATAAGATTTTCATACACACAGCCGCACTTTACCATAGATACGGTAGAAATCATATTAAGAATGATTTTCTGTGCTGTGCCTGCCTTCATTCTCGTTGAACCCGTAATTACCTCGGGTCCTGTATCAGCACAGATATCAACATCCGCCACCCTTCCAAGCTCCGTATCGGGATTGTTTGTAATTGAAAAAGCCGCCGCACCTATGCTTTTTGCGTAATTTACAGCCGAAATAACGTAAGCCGCAGAGCCTGAGGCGGAAATACCTATCAGTACGTCTTTACAGCAAAAATCACGTTTTTTAAGGTCAAAAATGCCGTTTTCAGCATTGTCCTCTGCATTTTCTGCGGCCTTGAACATACAATTTTCACCGCCTGCAATTATGCCGTTAAATAAATCGTAAGGCACACCAAAGGTGGGAGGACATTCTGCGGCATCACACACGGCAAGTCTGCCCGAGGTTCCGCTTCCTACATAGAAAACTCTGCCGCCCTTACTGATTGCTTCAGTTACTGCGTCACAGACAGCGGCAATCTCAGGCAATGCCTTTTCAACGGCAAGGGTAACCTTGGCATTTTCGTTATTTATTATACCGAGCATTTCTTCCGTGCTCATTTTATCGATACTGCAGGTATCGGGATTTCTTTTTTCCGTATTTAACATAATTTTTCTCCCGTAAGCTTTTGTGCCTTTGAAACCGCCGCCCTTACCATTGGCTCAGGGTTAAAGGCAAGGGACACGTCATCGGCAAGATATTTTTTTATAAACGGCAAAAGAATATCCTGCTGTTTTGCAAGACCTCCGCAGATAGCTGCGTTTTTTTCGGTAAGCCCGGAAAGCTTAAAAGCACCGTTTATTATGTCGGCAATTTCCCTTGCATTTCTCTCAATTATTTCGGCGGCTTTTCTGTCACCAAGGCTATATGCATCAAAAACAACAGGAGCAAAAGCTGCAATATAGGACGGGCCGCCCTTATATATCTCACATACACCCTCTTCTATAGCTTTCCCCAGTCTTTTTTCCACAAGCTTCAATATTGCTTCACTGCCGCCTCTTCCGTCAAGAAAGCTGAAGGCAGAGTTTAATGCATCGGAGCCGAAATGAAATCCGCTGCCGCCCTTGTCAATCAGATACCCTCTTCCTCCTGTGCGGAAAAGCTTTTCACCGTTTCTTGCAACAGCAACAATGCCCGTACCTGCAATTACGGCAACACCGTTTTTACCGTTAAACCCGAGTTGGAGTGCAAGCTCAATGTCACTTCCGCAAGAAAACCGTGAAAAGCCGAAGTCTGAAAGATAATCGGTTATCAGCTTTTCATTGTCCCCTGCTTTAGCCCCTGCAATACCGGCATATACAGAGATTTCAGAATAATTAATACCTTCACAGCTTCTCTTTATCCCTTCTGAAAGCACATTGCAGGAATTCACAATTCCCGTATTAACGGGATTAGAACAGCCGAGAATAATTCTCTGTATTTCCTGACCGAGTATATCCGTCAGGAGAAATTCTGTTTTCGTTCCGCCTCCGTCAATACCGAGAAGGTATTTCACTTCATTTTTTATCATTTCTTTTCCCCGTTTTCAGTAAAGCTATATTTCTTCGCTGTAATATTTTTTTATCAGGTCGGAAATATTATCAGCAATCCTACGTGATTCAAAAAGCTCGTGCTCCCAGATATACACACCGCTGTCATCAGTTTTGCCGTCAGGTAAAACTTTGTAGCAGTAATAGTCCCCGCATCCGTTAGTGGCAAAGAAAATAAATCGGTTGACCTTTTCTTCGAATTCTTCGGACTCGAGATATTCGGGAAAAATCTCACGGTTTGTTTTTACGTTTTCCCTGATTTCCTCAGAGGACATTAAAAACCAGTGATCGCCGTCTGTCTCACGAAGTAAATTCTTAAGGTCATCCGGAAAGGAGTAACCGACATACTTTTCCGTTTCCTGAATTTCCTCTTCTGCGCAAGGCTTTTGCAGTCTTGCCCAATTATGGCCTTTTATGTAGCCCTCAAGCAATTCTCTGTACATAGGCGCGCTCCGAATTATTCACCGTACACAGGAGTAACAACGGGCTTCCCGTCTCTGTCAAGAAGAGGTGTAAGTCCCCCGGCATAGCCGCCGGCGTGAAAAAGATAATTTACACCTGTTTCCTTATCAACCCATATTTCCGTAGAACCAAGACCTTGTGAATAAACTTTTTCGAATCTGTTGTTTTTTGCCATTATTATCACACTCCGAAATCAATATCAAAATCGTAGTTTTCATCAATAAGAACGTAATTTACCTTATAGCCTTCTGCCGCTTTCAGCATCTGAGCATTGTCTTTCATAACACCTTCAATTGTACAGTCGCTGTCGTCAAGACGGTTTTCAATGATATTCGCATACCCTTTTATATCGTCAAAATGATTTCTTATGTAATTTTCACTCATTATGAGGCAGACGAAACGGATATTCTTAAGATATTCCGCATCAAAATCATTATCCCAATCAAAAGGAATATAACAGCCCTCAACTATGAGATTCTGTCCGTTTTCTATGGCGGTTTTTATCATTTCACGCACTATTGGCCAGAGTAAGGCTGTCAGCTCCCCGTCATCGCTAAGAGGAGTAAGTGACGTATTACCGCTTCTTATCAGTCCCATTTTCAGGTGATCGATTGAAAGGTAAGGGAATTTATATTTTTCGAGAAGCCTCTGTGCAAGAGCAGTCTTGCCCGTATGAGAGGCTCCTGTAATCAGAATAATCATTATAACACCTTATTTTGCGCTGATATTCAGCACTATAGCCTTTTCCCCGTCGGGAAGAGGTATTGTGAAGCCTTCCGACATAAGCTCGCTTCCCTTATATTCTTTAGCTTCAATAATACCGTCAAAGTCGGAGATATTATAAACCGCATCGGGGTTGTGACCGTTAAGAGTAAGCTTATATTCGGACTTATTAACCTCGGGTCTCTTATAAACAAGCACAACACCCGTAAGTCCGTCTTCTGACATATACTGCATAGCATGCATCTTATTCTTATCAAATGAACCGAAATCGAGAGGATAGTAATTGCCCGTCATAAGCTCACGCTGAGTGTGGAAAAGGTCAAAGAACTCGGCATAATTAGCATAGAAATCCATAAGAACAAGAGGCGTAATTGCAGACCTTAAGGAATATTCGCTTACCGCATTCTGGGCAGTACCTGAAATGGGAAGCCAGAAGGATAAGCCGTAGGTCTGTGACTGCGTAGCCTCAAAGAGGTCGGAATGAACTGCACAGTTGTAGTCACTTCTCCAGAAGGGAATACTGCGGTAGGTCATTTCAAGGTCAAGTCTTTTTCCGCCCGATGCACAGTTATCGATAATAAGCCCGGGAATATTTTCAACAATATAATCAAGGAAGCGGTAAAGGTTTGTTACATAACGGTTTTCACAGATACCTGTTCTGCCGCCGTAATATTCACTGTCTGCCTTCTGCCAGTATTCGTAAGGTGCAAAATTAAAGTCCTGACGGTAAACGGTAACTCCGTTTTCCTTCATTGAAGCTGTAAGATATTCGCAGTAGTACTTAAGCGCTTCCTCGTCGGCAAGGTTCCACATAACGTGGTCGTCGCCCGTATCAATAAGCCACTGCTCGTTTTCTATACCCTTATTGTAGAAAACAGTATTGCGGAATACTCTTTCGGGCTCATACCAGAGCACATGACCGAGTCCCTTATTCTTAGCATAGGTTGACAATTCAATAATACCGTTATCATATCTCCCGGTATCAACTGTCCAGTTGCCTACACCGTCATACCAGCCTTCATTATAGCTGTACCAGCCTGCATCCATCCAGAAGGCATCCGTCTGAGCAAACACATCGTCGCTGATCTCATCAAGAATTTCTATAATTTCATCTGATGTTCTTGTTGACATAGGACCTGCAATCTCCATAACGGTGTAATGTCCCTTGGTGACCTCTTCGGGATAAACACAATCGGTAATCCAGCCTCTGAACTGATTAAAGCCCTTAAGAGCGTTTTCATTATCGTAGAAGGTAAGAGAAACAAGGGGTGAGCGCACCTCTTCACCGGGAAGAAGCCAGGCATTGAAGTTCTGCTGTCTGACCTTAACTGCCGTATTGCCGTCAGTGCAGGAAAATTCAGCTTCCCACTGTCCCGTCCAGCCGATACCGAATACGATTCCCGCATTTTCACCGTTTACGTTGAAATAAGGCAGATATTTTTCCGTGGGCTTTCCCTCGTTACCCGAGAAGGCTTTTGCCGATGAGTAAAGAGTTTTCTTTACAAGGGAGAAGTCCCCTGCCTGAGTGTCACTTCCCATAGAATAATAAATATCTGCTTTACCCGTGTTGAAGCCTGAATCAAGTGCATAGAAATCACTGATAACACCTGAATTTTCAGTGCCGTTATTTTTGATATAAACTACCCACTGAGAGGATGCATTATTTTCAAATACGGTAACCTCTGCAGTAACCTCAAGACTATCCTTTGTAAAGGTGATATATGTTGTTTTCCCGCCGCTGTAAATTTCCTCTTCTGCCTCCTTTACGGTCTTTTTCCAGGAAGCAGGCTCAAACTTTTCACCGTCAACAGAAAAAGTAAAGGGGAAGCTTTCAGATGAAAGAAAATTATTTTCTACCCATTCGGAATTCTTCTTGTTTTCAGCATCCGTAACATTTATTTCCTGAGCCGTAAGAGTGCCGAACTGCAGATTTTTCTTATATTCAAGAGCCTTTATGTTTTCTTCATTCATAACAACAAGACCGCCTGCAGAAACAATGAAATAAATAACGGCAAAAATTATATTCACAGCCTTATATTTCGTTCTCGCCCTTAAAATAAACGTCACAAGTCCGAGCACGGCAGTAAGAATAAAAACCAAAGTAAAGGTCTTTATGACAACCGGCTCGTTGTCAACACAGGATTCATTGATTTTTGAATTTACTCCCCATATAAAGCCGTGAAGCAAACCGTTTCCTGCAAAAAATGCAATAAGCCTTCCGATTATACCTGTTTTTGGTAAAGCTTCACCGACAAAAAGGGCCATAAACCAACCGAGACATAAGCCCGTAAGTCCTGTATAAAGATGCACATCGGCACCGCTGTCGGTACCGTAGAATATATACCATAAAGAGTAAGCAGCATAAATCGTCAGTCCGAAAAGAATGAAGCTGACAGCTGTCTCAATTATCTGTTTTGTTTTTTCATTTTTCATATAAACACCGCCTTTGGGGTAATTTTACCATATAATTCAAAATAAAACAACCTGACAGCGATATTTTCTGTCAGGTCAACATTATATACCGAAATGGATAATCCATTTATTTTCTCTTTTTGCCGTCATTGTAAGCTCATAAAGCTGCGATAATCCGTTTTTGCCTTTTATAACATAAGCAAAATCAGACAATACTTCGGGAGGTATCAGCGTTATTCCGACGTAACAGATACCCTTACCCTTTATGTCCGTTGTGTGCCAATAAAAATCTATGTGATCGAATTCCGCTATAATATCCTCTAAATAATCGTCGTTTACCGATATACAGTTATATTTTTCAGGCTCATATTCATCATAGCGTCTCCCCTTTTCGGGAGGAATTTCCATAATACCGAATCCGTGCTTTGCCAAAGCTATCACCTTCTTATGATAATTATAACACCGGGGAAAGCACAATTCAAGAAAAATTGTCCCCACGAAAGTGAGGACAACATAACGGTTATTCTGTTTCGGCAAGTCTTGCTTTATTTTCAGCACGGATAACCTCAAGCTCTGCCATAATCTTTTCCTTGCGCTTGCCCGTGAAATTATCAAACATCATAATAAGACCGGGAAGAAGATTTCCGAGAATTCCGGGAACTACAACAAGAAGGAAAATACCGTGAAGTGTTTTGGGAGTCTGAACAGCCTCAACCATAACACCGCCTACGTTCTGGGCGCTCTTGTAGCCGATAAGGGAAAGTCCGCCGTTAATAAGAAGCTCCTTCCAGAGAGCGGAAATTCTTGAAACCATTGTGCTGAACGCAAATACCATACCCTCGTTACGGGATGCAACACCGTATTTCTGATGGCTCTTCCACTCCATATAATCCGTTGAGTCTGCAAGAAGAATTCTCTTTGCGGCACTCATTGCGGCATTGGGGAAACCGCCGAGTGCAATAAGAATACCTACAATCCAGAGATGCTTATAGCCGAATATTGAAAGAAGCGTATAGCAGATACCCGTATGCATATAACCTGCGACAACGATATCTCTTGAGGAAAGCTTTCTGCCAACAAAGGGGACGGATGCAAGACCGCAGTAAGAAAGAGCAGAGCTTGCAACCTCAACATAGGTCTTCATTCCGTAGTTATTAAGTGTCTGCTTATAGAAGAAAGGAAGTGAATTGTAGCAAACCTGTCTTACGGAGTCGATTACGTTACATAAGCACAGAAGAAGCAAGGGTCTGTTAAGGAAAATAAGTCTCAAATCAATATTTACCTTCTTGTTATCCTTGGGAGGAAGAACAAGGTTTTTCTCTTTAAGTGTAAGGCAGGGCACAAGCATTGTGAAAAGACCTAAAATTCCGAAGAAAAGAGCAACAGAGAAAAATGCCCACTTTTCCTTTGAATAATCGTCGCCCATTAAATCGATAATAACGGGAACAAGACCTCCCGGAAGCATTGAGCCGAGAGTGGATGCCACCTGCGCTATCGTATAGAAGGTTTTTCTTGATTTTGCATTAGGTGTCATACGCACGGAAAGTGTTGAAAGTGCAACGTCAAAGAACGTATCCGCAATATTGAAGGTAAGATAAAGAATAATGCTCCAGATAACGTTAAACATCTGCGAGGCAGAGGGAACAAGAAACAGAAGTATTGATGACAGAGTAAAAGGAATTGCCGACGCCATCATAAAGCTTCTCGCATTTCCCTTGCCTGAGCGGTTACCGTCAAGAAGTGCACCGACAATGGGAGCAATAACAATATTGAGACCTGTCGTAGCAGTTTTCATTGCAACAAGGTGCCTTGATTCAAGTCCCATATAGTCATACATAAACTGATCGGTATATGTAGAAACGGAGTCCTGTCCCATACAGTTTCCGAATACACCTGAAACGTAGCCGACCTGTTCTTTGAAATCAACCTCGGGATTATTCTTTATTTCAAGAAATTTTTCTTTAAGCTTTCCCATTTGTTTTTCTCCTTAAAAGATATTTTTACAAATGCCGGGATTTATTTATGATTGTATATTTTTTCAGAAGCAAAGGTGCCGTTTTCTGCAATTTTCAGAAGCGTACAGCCCTGAATCCATTCATTTTCGGGAGCATCAAACTTTGTCTGCATATTATATGCACCATATCCCGAGGGCTGGATATAGGATAAAATAATATCCTCATACATAACACCGAAATCATTCAGATGGTCATGTCCGAAGAAAACCGCCGAAGCACTTCCCTTTTCAAGCATTGCATCCATAATTCCCGCATCAAAGCCCGATTCACAGACACCTTCTCTTTTATCACCGTAAAGAAATTCACCGTCAGCGTATTCCCTTTCGGCTTCAAAGGGAGGAATGTGCATTACAGTAACAGAACTGAATTTTCCGTATTCATTTTCAATTGCATCGTGTTTTTCCTTATACCAATTGACCTGAGAGGTCTTTACTCCGTCATAAACATCGTCTTCCTCGGTCACACCGTATTCAAGCTTTGCTTCTTCTGTCATATAGCCGCCCGAATCAAGCAGGAAAAACACCTCTCTTAAGCTGCCGTCGGAATTCAGTATATTTATAGTACAGTTACCGTATCCGTCAATATCCTCTCTGCCGGCAGTCAGCAAGCAGTGCTCGTAAGAAGAATATAACTCTACAACTTCATTTCTCGGAAGCATCATAAAGCCGTCACCCTCATGATTACCGAGAACGGCAGCCCAATATACACCGAGCTTTTCAAAAAGCTCACAAAGCTGAACGTTTCTCTTTTTGTTAAAGCCGTAGGTAACGGTATCTCCGCCTAAAATAACAAGGTCAGGCTCCTGCTCTTCAATATTTTTCACCATAAAGGATATTGTTGTATTATCAAGCTCTTTATCACCCTTAAGATGGGTATCGGTGAACAACAGAACTCTGAATTCACCCTCGCTCTTTGTCTTAACGGTGACACTGTCTTCAGCAGATGAAATTACTTCAATATCACTTTCTGTTCCTTTTACAGAAGAAATATCATAAGAAATTCCTTTTGAGCTCTGGAATAAAGCATAACCTCCTGCCCCGGAAGCCGCAACAATAAGAACTGCAAGAATTAACACTAATGCTTTTTTCATATACACCGCCCCATTTTATTATATTTTTATAGTACATCTATTTTATTAAGATTTCCTTGAATATTTTGATATATTAACAGCGTTTTCTTGACTTTTTTGATATTAAATGCTAATATCAATTTATAAAATACGGAAGTGACACTATGAATCTTATTAAATTTGACCCCGACGACAGCTTTTACTTTCACAAGGGCATAAGCAAGCGTGTTTCTGAAACAGGAACCTCCTGGCCTCATTATCACGGTCTTTATGAATTATATTTTATGCTTGAGGGCAATTGCACATACTTTATTGACAATAAGGTTTATAACGTTCAGCCGGGAGATATCGTAATTATTCCCGGGGGAACAATTCATCACACGAGATATGAGAATATAAAGCATTCGAGAATTCTTCTTAACTGCTCCGAAAAATATATTCCGTCGGCATTCATACCCGACACACCGGATAATAACTATCTTTACAGAAATCCTTATATTGCTGATGAAGCACAGAAAATATTTGAAAAAATTGAAAGCGAATATAAACGGAATGATTCACTTTCCGATGAAATACTTGTCTGTCATACAAATTCCCTGTTCTATCTTCTTATGAGGAATAAGGAATTCTGCATAAGAGTCGATGACAGCAACACCGTAATTGAAAAGGCAGTTGCATACATAAGGGAAAATTTCCGTTCGAATATAACTCTTTTATCTATTGCAAAAAAATTTTCAGTAAGCCCCGAGCATTTTTCAAGAACCTTCAAAAAGGAAACGGGCCTTGGCTTTTCGAAGTATCTGAACTCCTTAAGGCTTCAATATGCAGAACAGCTTCTTCGAACCTCAAAGGAGCTGAATATTACACAGATTGCCGAATACTGCGGCTTTGAGGACAGTAATTACTTCTCAAAAAAATTTAAAGAAATTTACGGTGTTTCTCCGAAAAAAATGCAAAAAGGTACGAAATGATAAAAACGCTCCCGACCCCGGGAGCGCTTAATTTTATTTTTCTGATTTGTTTTGTGAGGCATTTTCCTTTTCCTCAAGGCGTATTTCCCAATGGATAATAACAGCCAGCAGAGCACGTATTACTATTACAACACCGAGAATTGCAAGCTCTTCAAGATCGTGGATTATAACGGTTTTTATAATCTCGGCACCCATCTTAAATTCAAGCGCAAGTGCCAATGCCTTACCAAGCTCAACAACTACATTCAGGGGCTGTTTTTTTATAAGACATCCTATTACTCGGAACAAAGCACGGAAAGAGCCTATAAAAATAATGACAATACCGATAAGCTCAAGTGTGCTTGCCGTAATTTCAGCAACAGGAAAAAGAAATTCCCTGAATAATACTGCAAAATTTTCAAGCATTTTGTGTACCTTCCTTATTTTTCATAGTTTTTCCAGCCTTCGGAATATGTTTTTGTTCCGTCTTCACTTACCCACATAGCCTCTGCATCAGGCATCTCCTTAATAAGCTTCAAGCCTTCTTCAAGCGGCAGACAGAAAAGCGTTGTAGAAAGCACGTCGGCAAGTCCCGACTCCGTACATACAACAGAAACCGATAAAAAGCCCTCAGAAGGCATAAGCGTCTCGGGATGGATTATGTGATGATAGGGCTTTCCGTCAACGTAATAAAAACGCTGATATGAGCCGCTTGTAACGAGAGACTGACCGGAAAGTCCGAGATATGAAAGATAGTCTCCGCCGTCGGGATTTTCTATTCCCACAGTCCAGGGAGAGCCGTCTCCTTTTGTACCGATGCTGCGGACATTTCCGCCCACGTTCAGCACATACCCCGTAATGCCTCGTTCCTCAAGGTCTTTTGCTATACACTCAACAGCATAACCTTTTGCAACAGCCCCTACGTCAAGCTTCATTCCGGGGTCTGTCAGAGTAACAGTATTGTTTTCTTCATCAACAACCATTTTTTCAATATCGCAGTGAAGAGCTGCCTCTTTAAGCTTTTCCATAGGAGGAAGTGATGCTTCTGAAGGGTTATCCTTGCCTATTGTACGGTAATCATGCCACAAGGACAGAACGCTTCCCATTGCAACGTTCATAACACCGTCTGTCTTATAATACATTTCTTTTGCAAAAAGAAGCATATCAATAATGCGTCTGTCAACCGTTACGGTGCGATGCTCACCGTCTGTAAGCTCGTTTATGGTGCAAAGATTCTCCATTCCCTCAAATCTGTGATAAATGGAATAAAGGCGGTGATATTCACCCAAGTCAGACATAATTCCTTCTGCAACCTTATCAAAATCTTCCTGTGATTTTTCATACCCCGTTATTGTCGTAAGGGTATCAAAATAATCCATTGTATAGGTTGAAAATTTTTCTTTATTCTCCGTGCAGGCACACAAGCTGCATACCAAAACACAAAGAATCACAGCAATACTTAAAATTCGTTTAATCATAGTCAATAAAACAAAAAGAGAGAGAAAATTCTCTCTCTTCTTTTAATCTGTTGAATTTACTCAGATCTTGGAAGCAGCCTTAACAAAGCCGGAAACAATGATTGTGCAGCCTGCAGTCTGAAGGTCTGCTACACCCTTACCGTCTTCAGCAACGAGAGTAGCAATTTCAGAAGCTGTCTTGCCAACGCAAGCAGCGTCAAAAGCAGCAGCCTGCTCGTTCCATTCCTTTGTTGCACCGCCGTAAGCTACCATACCGTAGTCAGCACCCTGAGTCTTCTTGGAAACAACTTCCTTAGTTGTGTCAAGAGTAGAAGCGCCGGCTGTTGTGAATGTGAAGGAAACCTCTACACAGTCGGAAGCACAAGCAACAACCTTGCCTTCAGCGTTAACAGCAGCAGCATAAACATATGTTGCAACCTTGTTTGAGCCATCCTTATCCTCTGTAGCATCTGTGCAGGTCTGCTCTGTAGCAGCTGTAACCTTAAGAGTATCCGCAGCTGTAACAGCAGATTCAGCAGCAGCATTGTAAGCCTTTTCGATAGCAGCGACGAATTCGTTGATCATAATTGTGCAGCCTGCAGCTACAACTTCATCATTACCCTTGTTCTCTTCAGCAACAAGAGCCTTAACCTCGTCAAGAGTCTTGCCTGCAACGAGTGTTTCGAAAGCGTCAGCCTGCTCGAACCATTCCTTTGTTGCACCGCCGTAAGCTACCATGTTGTAGTCGTTACCAAGCTCGTACTTTGTCTTGAACTCTTCCTTAGCAACAGCCTTACCGTCAGCGGTAAAGTTTACTGTGTTGCTTGATGTGTCAAGAGCACATGAAACGATCTTGCCTTCTGCGTCAACAGTAACGGCAGCAACGGTTACATCAACCTTACCGGAACCGTCCTTATCTTCTGTAGCATCTGTTACAGAAGGAGCAGTAACATATAAGCCTGAACCGAACTTAAGGGTTGTTTCTGTGGGAGCAGTTGTTTCTTCTGTGTTTGTTGTGTCACCGCAGCCTACGAACATTACGGAAACAGCCATAATGAGACATAATGCAATAACTAAAGCCTTTTTCATTTGTAAATTCCTCCGTTTATTTTTTAACCGTGCAGATATTACTATATATTAATAAAATTGTCAAGCATTATTAAAAAAATTCATAATTTATTCTAAAATAGTTGCAAATTACAGAATATTCATATTAATTTGTCCGGAATACGCTTAATAAGCAAGGCTCCGCAAAGCCCTATAAATACACCTGCAACAGTTCCCGTAACAGCGAGAACCGCAAGATAATAACCAAGCTCTGATGTTTCCAGAAGAAGTGCAGCCATTATAATCTGTCCGATGTTATGAGCAACTCCGCCTGCCACACTTACTCCCACAGGAGAAAGGAAATTGAGCTTTCGGAGAATTATCATCACAAGAAGACTCAGCACACCGCCCGCAAGACTGTACATAAGTGCCATCATATTGCCGAAAAGCATACTCACAAGCAGAATTCTTACAAGAGAAACAATTCCCGCAAATACCGGACCTTTTCTGTAAAGGAGAAACACAATTATAATATTGGGAAGCCCCATTTTAATTCCCGGAAGTGATGTAAATAAAGGAGGAATCAGAACTTCTATGTAAGCGAATATCAATGCGAGTGCAACACATATACCGCCGAAGGCAACGGTTTTTGATTTCTTTTTCACGCAAGACCTCCTATATAATCACATCCGGGCCGTCCGTGCCGGCATCCCGGGTAACGGTAATTACAACACGGTTCGGAAGACATACGATGCTTTCACCGTCACGGAAAATACTCTTATGAGATACACATATTCCGTCGGGACAGGTAGCAGTTTCCATAAATGCCTTACCGTCCTTAATTACGAAACGGTTGTGATTCTCATTGTTGTCCCCGGAATAAATATCTTCGCATATATCCCGGGAAAGCGAATAAACTCCGTACACTTCCCCGTCAACCGTTACCGTAACAGAGTCCCCCGGACTGCGGAAAAAATTAAGATAAATAAGACCGATAACCGCCGCAAGAATTACGGCGGTAATCAGAATAATATCGTTCCTTAAGTTGTGATTTTTTTTATTTTCCCTGCTATTCATATCAACTGAGCAGATCCTCACTGCTGACATCAGCAGGAATATCGGGGAAGAATGCCGTTTTGAGACAGCCCGTGGGACATTCCTTGACACAGGCTTCACAGTGAACACACTTTTCATAATCAATAACTGCACAGTTATCAATTACCTTTACAGCACCGTGAGGACAAGCCTTTTCGCACTTTTTACAGCCGATACAGGCATTTTTGCAAGCCTTCTTGGCATCAGCACCCTTCTGCTTGTTGCTGCACATTACAACAGTAGCAGTTTCCTGAGGAATCATATTGATAATTCCCTTGGGACAGGTTCTTGTGCAAAGACCGCAGCCGAGACAGCGTGCAGTATTAATATGAGCAATACCGTCCTTAATGCATATAGCCTTTGCAGGACAAGCAGCCGCACAATCGCCAAAACCGAGACAACCGAAACGGCAGGAATTATTACCGCCGTAAATCATTGCTGCGGCATAGCAGGAGCTTACACCCTCGTACTCTGCAATCTTGGAGGTTGCATCGCAGTTACCGTTGCAGGAAACAAATGCAACAACGTCCTTGAAGGGCTCAGCTTCAACACCGAGAATACCGCCGATTTCATCAGCAACACTCTGAGCGCCGGGAATACAGAGATTGGGAGCAACACCGCCCTCTGCAAGAGCAGCGGCATAGTCATCACAGCCCTTATATCCGCAGGCACCGCAGTTGATACCGGGAAGACAGGCACGGATTTCACCCTTAAGAGGATTCTCGGGTACAGAGAAGAAATGAGAAAATACGGTAATAAGAATACCTGCAACGAGGGCAACGCCTAACATTACGAGAAATGCAATTAAAATATCCATCGTCCGTCCCCCTTATCAAGCAAATATATTTTCAACAATACCGCTGAATCCCATAAATGCAAGGGATATAAAGGAAGCAGCAATGAGAGTAACGGCAAGACCGCGGAAGGGTGCAGGTACCTTTGTATCGTCAATTCTTGAACGTATTCCGGAGAAAAGCACCATTGCAAGCAGGAAGCCGAGTCCGCAGCCCAGAGAGCTTACCATTGATTCAATAAAGCTGTAGCCGTCAATTATATTATTGATTGTAACACCGAGCACTGCACAGTTTGTTGTGATAAGAGGAAGGTAAACACCGAGTCCCTTATAAAGTGAAGGAGAGAACTTTTTAAGAACAAGCTCGAGAATCTGAACGAGAGTTGCAATTATAAGAATAAACGCAATATTCTGAAGATAACCGAGACCCAGAGTATCAAGAACGAATTTCTGAATGGGCCAGGTTGCAGCAGTTGCAAGAAGCATAACAACCGTTACGGCAACACCCATTCCTACTGCCTGATCGATTTTCTTGGAAACACCGAGGAAGGGACAGATACCTAAGAATCTGCTGAGAACATAGTTATCAACAAGCACGGATGAAAGAAGTATAATAATTAAAATCTTGAAGCTTTCCATCAGTTCTCATCTCCTTTCTCAGAGCAATTTCCGCCCTGACAATTTGCCGCATTGGGACAGCCCTCACAAGAAAATGACTTTTTAAGAGGAGCTCTTCCGTGAGTAACGGCATAAATAAATGCAATAAGAAGTCCGTATACAAGAAGTCCGCCGGGTGCCTTTGTGAAAAATTCGATTTTGTAATTCTGAAGGAAGGGAATTTCAATTCCGAAGAATGAGCCTGCACCGAATACCTCACGGATTGTTGACATCATAGTAAGTGCAAGGGTAAAGCCGAGTCCCATACCGATACCGTCAAGAGCGGATGCAACAACACGGTTCTTGTTAGCAAACATTTCGGCACGTCCGAGAATTATACAGTTAACGGTGATAAGGTCAAGATAAACACCGAGAGTCTCGTATAATTCGGGAAGATATGCCTGAACAAGCATTTTTACAATTGTAACGAAGCCTGCGATAATAACGATATAACAGGGAATTCGCATTGATTCGGGGATTTTCTTACGAAGAAGAGATATGAATACGTTTGAACAGATGAGAACAGCCATAGCTGCAAGTCCCATACCGACAGCACCCTTGACGCTGGTTGTTGTTGCAAGTGTGGGACAGGTGCCGAGAATGAGCACCAATACGGGATTTTCCTTCAGTATGCCGTTAAGCAGTACTGACATAGAGGATTTTTCTTTCATTATCGGGCACCTCCGTTCATAGTAGTGATTGCATTGAATGCACGCTCAATAGCCTGAGTGTAACCGTTTGTTGTTAAGGTTGCACCGCTTATAGCATCAATTTCCTTGTAGTTTTCGTCTGTTTTTCCTACAAACTGACTGTAGAAGCTTTCGTCTGCACAGGCGTCACCCAGTCCGTCGGTTTCAGCTTCGGAAACAGTAAGACAGTCAATAATTCTGAAATCGGGTGTTACGGAAACACGTACAATAATATATTCGCCCGAAGCGGGATGGTATTCATCGCCGCCCTTAATACCGTAGCCTGCACCCTTTGTTTCAAGCACGAAGTTTCCGGAAGCGGTCTTCTTAGCAGAAACTACAGTCTTTTCAAGACCTTCATAAGCAGAAATGTCAATATCCTCGAGTGTGCTTGCCTTGATTGCAGCAACAGCATCGCTATAAAGAGCCGTATCGGCAACGCCGTCGGTAACTACCGTACCGTCAGCATTCACACCGATGAACTGTTCACCGGAAACAAAAACATAGCCTGCCTTGTTTGTTGCTTCGTAAACTGCGTCAACACCTTCAATGAGTTCTACCATAAAGAGCTTTTCGAATGCCTTTTCACCTGCAGGGAATGCAGCATCCAGGTTATCTGCAAGAATTTCTTCCTCTGTACGGATATCAACAGAACCGCCGCCGAGGATAATTGCTGCATTAAGAGCATCCTTTACCGCATTCTTGTATGCCTCGGTAGTCTTTGTAGCACCCGAAATAGTATCAACTGCTTCAACACCTGCGGCATCCTTATCGGTAAAGTTTTCACCGTAAGTTTTTTCTTTACTAAGGGTTTCATTAGAAGAAAGACATACGGCACCTGTTACAACACCGTCTGAGCTTACGCCGCACATAATAACGAAATCTGAGCCGTAGCCTGCGGTAGTGAGCTTTACAACGTAACCGAGCCCCGATGTTTCTTTGTGTACTTCAGTTACTGTTGCAGGCAATGAAAAAGTGCTGATATCAGCTGTTTCAAAGCCCTTGCCCTCGGGCATTACCTCTAAAAGTGCAGCATTGGCAGCCGCATTCTGATTTTCGGCAATAACGGGAGCAGTAATAAAGTTTGTAGCTGCAAGAAGTACGGTGATAACCGAGCAGATGCAGACAAAAACAGCAAGATTCTTAATGTAAGTTTTCATTCTTTATCTCCTCCTGCCGTAAATACCTTACGCTTTGTCCACTTGCAGATGTAAGGATTAAGTATGTTCATAAACAGAATTGCAAAGGAAACACCTTCGGGATAAGTTCCGAAATATCTGATAAGGCAGGTAAGAAGACCTGCGCCGAGGCCGAAGATAACCTTGCCCCAGGGGGTGTAGGGAGATGTTGTGTAATCTGTTGCCATAAAGATAGCACCGATAAATACACCGCCCGACATAAGAAGGGAAAGAGCACTTACGGCATCAAAGCCTTCCATAAACAATGAGAAGAGGAATACCGTTCCGAGGAAAACGACGGGAATCTGCCAGGAAATAACACGTCTTACGAGAAGATAAACTCCGCCGATAAGTAAAGCTGCAACGCAGGTTTCACCTATAGCACCGCCGTGTCTGCCAAGGAACAAATCAAGAAGCCCGGGCATTTCTTCTGCTGAAAGAGGAGTAGCAGAAGAAACGGAATCTACGGGGAATGAAGGCACAGCCATTGAGCCGAAGGCAACAAGCATAAACACACGTGCCGTAATTGCAGGGTTTACGAGGTTTGCACCGATTCCGCCGAAGAGGCATTTTACAACTATTATTGCAAAAAGTGAACCGACAGCGCACTGCCAGAGCGGAACGTCAACAGGAAGATTAAGAGCAAGAAGAAGACCCGTAACTGCAGCGGATAAATCCCCTACCGTCTGCTCCTTCTTTACAATAAGATTAAAAATTGCTTCAAATCCGACAGAGCAAGCAATACACACTGCAATTACAAGAAGTGCACGCCAGCCGAATATTACCGTACCTGCAATAGTTGCGGGAAGTAATGCAATCAGAACGTCGCCCATAATACCGGAAGTGGATTTTCCGCTGTGAATATGGGGAGAAATCATTAATTTTGTAAGAGCACTCATTATTTGCTTCCCTCCTTTGCTGCGTTATCCGCTAATAATTTTTTAGAGAGCTTGTTAATCTGCACAAGAGGACGGTTTGCAGGACATACAAAGCTGCAGCAGCCGCATTCCATACAGGACTGAACGGAAAGAGCCTTTAATTCGTCCGTGTCCTCCTTTGAATAAGCCTCTGCTATATTTACGGGTGCAAGGCTGAAGGGACATGTGTTTACACAGGCACCGCAACGGATACAGGCTGTGGTTTTGGGAAGCTTTGCTTCCTTTTCTGAAAGAGCAAGAACTGCATTTGTGTTCTTAAGCACGGGAACATCGGCATTGGGAACGGTAATACCCATCATAGGACCGCCGTAAATGATTTTTGCAGGATCCTCTTTAAGACCGCCGCAGAAATCAAACAGTACATTAACGGGAGTACCTATGGGAGCTATCACGTTCTGAGGCTTCGTAACAGCTGCACCGTCCACAGTTACAAGCTTTTCCGTAAGAGGCATACCCGTTTTAAGGAAAGAACCTATCTGTGCAACAGTTGTGCTGTTAAGAACAATACATCCTACATCAATAGGCAGCTTGTTTGCGGCAATCTTTCTGCCCGTGGTATGGTAAACCATAACCTTTTCTCCGCCCTGAGGGTACTTATCGGGAAGAACGCTTACCTTTACTTCAAGCTCAGTAAGTGATGAAGCAAGAGACTGCATTGCAGAAACTACCTTTTTGTTGCCCTTTTCAACACCGATAATAACCTTTTTTACACCGAGGTACTTATTGATAGCCTTAAGAGCCGCTGCCATATCATCGGCACGTGTCAGCATATTTACTGAGTCACTTGTAACGTAAGGCTCACATTCAGCACCGTTTACTATAAGATATTCTATTTTTTCCGTGGGAACATCAAGTTTTACGTGTGTGGGGAAGCCTGCACCGCCAAGGCCCACTATACCGCTTTTCTTAACGGCCTCAATAAAGCTGTCTCTGTCGCTGATAACGGGAGGAGCCACAGCTTCATCAACGGCATTTTCGCCGTCTGCCTCAATTATGACAGCAGTCGTGGTTTTGCCTGTGGCAAGAAGATAGTCCGTAAGCTTTGTAACCTTACCTGATATGCTCGCATAGATATCAGATGAAACTTTACCGTCAGCTTCACCTATTTTTGTTCCGATTTTAACCATATCTCCAACCTTTACAACAGGAGTTGCAGGCTTACCGATATGCATTGACATCGGAATTATTACAGTCTTCACGTCAGAAAGACGCTCAACGGGACTGTCTTTGGTACCTTTTCTGTGGGGCGTGTGTATTCCGAGAAGATAAGAACCCATAAAAAATAAACCTTTCTTCATAATTTGTTATTATAGTATGCATCCGCATAGATATACATATTAATAATAAGTCAAGAAAAAGGCAAAGTCAAGGAATAAGTTTGTTACTATTTTATCAATATCAGAAGCATATACAACAGACCCAAAATAATACATAAATCGTCGTACACAGAAAAAACCGATGAAGTATTATTCACCGGTTTTTTCTCTTATATTTATTACGATATCTGCTCGTTTTTTTATTTCCGTTTTTTCAAAATAGATATTTTCAAGAGGAATCCATTCTGAAAAGAAACGCTTTGCCAATGCAGGAGAATTTCTTTTTTCTATGCGTTTTTTCTGAAAATCAGGGGAAATATCAAGAAAAGCGGATAAATTATAGTACTTGCCGAAATCGGGATGCATCGAATAAACACCCTCAACAACCGTCAGTTTTTTCGGCGGGACACTTACCGTATCGCCGAGAGTCTGTAAAGAACAGTCAAAGGGTCTGTAATTTACTGTTTCATTTTTAACCAAGGAGCAAATAATTTCATCATAAAAACGCTCTCTGTCAAAATTTCCGCCGATTTCACAAAAACGCTCGGGGGTACGCTGTTCAGGACGTAAAAAGAAATCGTCCGCATGGAAAATACTGCAGTCATACACCGACGCCAAAACTTCCGAAAGCGTGGATTTTCCGCTTGCACTCCCACCCTCAATTGCAAGAATTGCATTCCCCTTCGGAAGTAATTTATCAATTTCAGCAAAAAGACGAATAAAATCAGAATACTTATTGTCAATTACCCTGTATGAAGGCTTATATGTGCTTCTGAAAACCTCGGAATGATGAATTGCAGGACAGCCTCTCCCCTGCCACTCAGCAAGCTCCTTTTCAAATTCCGCCTTATCAAGAGAAATTTCCCCGTTCAGTATAAGCTCACGGGCAATCTCAATTTTCTGCGAAAGCAAGGCTTTTCCGTCAGGCTCTTTCTTTGCTGAAAGACAGAATAATTTTGTCAGCGTTTCGGGGGAAAGTCCTGCATTTATCCACGAAAGGTAAACCCGGCTGTAATTTCCGTCAAGGGCATCCGTAAAAGGCTCGGCAGCTTCTGACATTTCAGCAAATTCGTTCTTTATATACTGCAAAGCCGTGCCTTCATCCGTTACAAGATGCTCACAGCCGAATACACTCTGAAACAGAAATTTAAGAAGATCTTCCGCCTGCAGATTCGGGAAGTTTTTATAATGCTTCAACAGAAGCTCACGTGTGTTTTTATTCATTTCAGCCTCTCAGTTTAAGAATTTTGGGATTATCAAGAATCATTACTGCAACGGGAATAAGCACGAGCTGTACGATAATCCCCGGAACGGCTTCCGTAAGGGCACCGGCAAGGAAAGCCGAAAAAGTGAAAGCTCCGCCGTTTATGCTTAAAGCCGTAAACATAGCAGCACCCCACACAAGTCTTCCTGCAATCATAGCAACAAGAAGCGAAAGATAGATGTAAGGCTTCTTTCGGGGAAGAAATTTATGCATAAGTCCCGATACCGCACCGTAAGCGGCAAGCTCAAATGCCATACAGACCGCCACAGGAAAAAGCGGAGGCATACCGAGTGTCAGAGAACGGAAAAGCGGAGCTGTAAAGCCGACAGCCATCCCCCAATGCCATCCGCACAGGAATCCGCAGAGAAGCACGGGAATGTGCATAGGGCAAAGCATTGAGCCGATTTCGGGAATCTGCCCCGTAAGAAAGGGCATCACATAGGAAAGGGCAAGAAAGAATGCAGAGAGCACCATTTTAATAAGCCTTGAGTTGTTTTTCATTATAAGCTCCTTTCAACATACAGAAAAAGGTATCACTATCCCTTCTGAGATAATGATACCTTCGTAGTATCTTTTACAAAAAAAAGAATAAAAAAAGGAACTTCTGTCCCGATGCTGTTCTTCTGAACAACGTAGTTATTGTATCACAGAAAAACTCCTGAAGCAAGAGAAAACTGAACAATTATTCAGCATTTTCATAAAGACCGACACCTGAAAAATAATTGGCGCCTTTATTGACAGAAAAAACCGTTGACTTTTCACCGCTTACCTGATTTTCAGGGCCTCTGAAGCCGGGACCGGAAAAGTCATCCGGTCGCTGAGGTCTGTCACCGTTTTGAGGCATTGATGAAGGTTCTTCTCCCTCAGGCATTTCAGGAGGTATCATACCTTCAGGCATCTGCGGAAAGCTCTCTCCCTCGGGCATCTGCGGGAAGCTCTCACCCTCGGGCATTTCGGGTCTTGCATCCGGAGAAAATCCGCCTGCCATTCCGTTCTCTGCACTTACAGCTAACTGCTCACTGCCCTGCCATAAGGTATATTCACCGGGAATAAGCTTCTCCCCTGCAATTATCAGATAAGTAAATGCATTTGAGGGGGTGTATTCACTTACGGTTTCACCCTCTGAACTTTTAATTGAATAGCTGACACCGCCGTTCTGACGGGAATTAAAGCTGAACACGGCAAAGGTACCGTCTCCCCCTGATATACGGTCAAGCATATTACCCGTAGCAATAACATTGCCGCCGTTTATATAAATGCCCATATCAGAATCAATGCCTGCATCTCCGCTTACGGAGCAAGCCTGTGCCGTCACGGTACCGCCGTTGATAACAAGCCAGCCGTTTGAATCAATTCCGTCGCCCTCACCCGTTGAGCCGTCACAGATAATGCTGAGAGCTCCTCCGTTTATTGTTGTTACGGAAACATTATCTTCATTGGTATTGATTCCGTCATTACCGGAAATTATGTTGATATTTCCGCCGTTGATTGTAAGATGAAGCTCGCTGTCAAGACCTTCATTTTCAGCGTTGATATTAAGAATACCGTCACCGATATCTCCACCCGTAATATTCATTGTTTTCCTGGAATAAAATGCCGCATCATACTTATGAAGCTTTTTGCTGTCAATAACCTCAGTTCCGTCCTCATTAAGTTCAACGGATTTATAGATTTTTGCAACATAGGCACCGTTAATATTATTCACGGTTCCGTCGGCAATTATGACATTTGCACCTGCATTTTCGGTATTTACGTCCTTCGTTGCATTTTCTTCGCCGGTGTCTGAGCATTCGTAAACATTATAAAAAATAACGGCAGGGGCAACGGTGCAGGTTATATCAACACCGCCCAGAATAAGCGTTACAACTGCATCGGGATTTTTCTCGGCGTCCTCACCCAAATCTACTGCAATTTGTCCCGAAGACAGCTTTCCGCTGAGAAAGTATTTTCCGGGTGCGGTAATATGGACAACAGTATGAGCATCTGCCTCAGCCTTACTGTGAGCATCACCTTCGCTGCCTTCACCGTAAGTAAAGTCTTTGCCTTCCTCATAATACACTATATCATTTGCTGCATAAACCGCCTGCTGTGTATCAGCAGTCACATTTTTTCCGTCAACTAAGATTACATCATCGCTTAATGAAATGCTGACAGCATCGGAAAACTCCTGTGCTTCCGTTGTTTCATCCGAAGTTTTTGTCGGAACAGAAGTGCAGGATACAAGCATAACAGCTATAAAAATAAAGACAAACGCAGATTTCAGAATTTTCATAATTTTCCCCTTTCGGTCTTGGTTTTTACATATTTTAGCAGGTAAACTTTAAATAAACTTAACAAAAAACTGCCCTTCGAAAAGAGCAGTTTCAAAAAATTACAAATACATACGCGTCCGAGAAAAAAGCTTTTTGAGAAATTCCGACACGGGAAAAACAAGAAGTCCTGCGATCAGATTTCCGACACCGTGCAATGCATCAAAGGGCAGACCTGCTGTAATCCAGGCAATAAGCTGTTCAAAGTCCAGTCCGAACATAACCGCTTGTGCAGGTGCATAGAGTATTCCGAAAAGAAAGCCGTGAAGTCCGCAAACGGCAGGATAAACAACACAGGCAGCCTTTTTCGGCATCTTTTTCGGAAGTATCATAGTGACCGCCCAAAGAATTGTCCATATATAAAGGTACGGCACCCACCACATTGAAAAACCGCCGTAAAGACCGTTTAACAGCACATATACGTAGATGGGAATCAAAGCCTTTTTTCTGAGAACAATTGTGTAGGTCATTGTAAGCATTCCCAGAAGATGTATGTT
>JAZNAI010000254.1:0-9802 GCA_045586465.1 Acutalibacteraceae bacterium
TTTTAAGGCTGTCAGGAAGTTTTGTGCCGATAGCAGCAGATGTGGGGCTTACGTGTTTGAAAGACGTTGCAGCAACTTCGCCCAAAGCTTCTTTGATTTCCTTTACAAGCTGCCAGCTGTTGAAAGCATCAAGGAAATTGATATAACCGGGTCTGCCGCTGAGGATTTCAATGGGAAGCTCGGTGCCGTCTGCCATATAAATTTTAGCAGGCTTCTGATTGGGGTTACAGCCGTATTTAAGTTCAAATTCTTTCATAACTTTCTCCTTATTTATTCTTATTAATCATTCTGCTGTCATATTCGCCGTTTTCAAGGTCGATATAACGGACATAGAGTGAGATTTTGTTCTGTTCATTGAGATTAGTCCAGATAAGGTTTGTGAGTGTATCAATGTCTGCATCGGGAAGCTCAAGTGTCTTGGGCTCACCCTCAAAAGAAGGCAGAGGATTGCCGTCACAGTTATATGTATGAATAAACTTTGCCTTACCGGGGACGGGATTTGAATATGCATAAGTAAATCTCTCGCAGGAAGAATCGTCACCCTCTGCACTCTTGAGAATTGACATTGCGTAATTCATCTTTCCGTTTTCGTGGTGGATGATACCTGAAATACGGGGTGTGAAGTTGGGAGCATCGTCCTCGAATTCACGGGTTCTCAGAGCCTGCTCAAAGGTCATCTGCTTGTCCATAAGCTCGTAAATTGTATCGGTCTGATCACCGTTTGTAACGATAGTCTTATTGCCGAGAACTCTTACGGGATAGTAGATAATAAGATGAGGATCTGTCATCTTTGATTCGTCGAATGCCTTTGTTCTCATTGCATCGCCTTCGGGTACGAAAACACGGTTACGGCTGTTAACGCTTCTGCCCATAATGAAGTATGCTGTAACTGCCTTTTTGCCGTCGGCACTTTTGCCTATAATAATGCCTCTGCCGTGATAGGGGAGAGAATTGAGCTCACATTCAAGAGACTTGATTTCCATTTTGAATTCCTCCGTTATTTTATATAGGTTTTGTTGTTTTCTACTGTGATTCTGTCATCGCAGAAAAGCTGCACAGCCTTGGGAAGAATCTTCCATTCAGCCTGCTCCATAATTCTCTTCTGCAGTGCTTCGGGGGTGTCATCCTCCATAACCTCAACAGCTTTCTGAAGGATTATGGGACCTGCATCGCATTCCGCCGTTACGAAATGAACCGTAGCGCCCGAAACCTTGACACCCTTTTTCAGTGCCTCCTCGTGGACGTGTAAGCCGTAAAATCCCTTACCGCAGAAGGAGGGAATGAGGGCAGGATGCACGTTTATCATTTTATACTGAAAAACATCGCATACGTTTTCGTCAAGAATTGTCATAAAGCCTGCATATACGATTAAATCTGCCTCTTCCTCAAGAAGCACGTCTCTCATAGCTCGGCTGTAGGATGCAATATCAGCAAAATCTTTTCTTATAAGTGTTCTTGTTTTGATTCCGTTGGTTTCTGCACGGGTAAGTGCGTAAGCGTCAGCCTTGGAGGAAATTACGCAGGTAATTTTTCCGCATCCGAGCTCGCCTCTTTTTTCGGCATCAATAAGAGCCTGAAGATTTGTACCGCCGCCCGAAACAAGAACTGCAATTTTCTTATACATCAGAGAATTACCTTCTCGTCGCCCTCAATAATCTCACCGATTACGTAAGCGTCGATGCCGTTTTCCTTAAGAATTGAAAGAGAAAGCTTCACTTCGTCTGCGGGAACAACGATGCTCATACCTACGCCCATATTGTAGGTGTTATACATATCTCTTTCGGGAATGTTGCCCCACTTTGCAATTACGTCAAAGATGGGAAGTACCTTAACAGCGGATTTGTCAATCTTTGCACAGAGTCCGTCGGGAATGCTTCTCGGAATATTTTCATAGAAGCCGCCGCCCGTGATGTGGGAAATACCCTTTACCTGAACCTTTTCAAGAAGGCTGAGAACGGGCTTTACGTAAATCTTTGTGGGAACAAGAAGAGCTTCTGCAATGCTCTTGCCGCTGAGCTCGTCACGGGGAATGTAAAGCTCGGGATTGTTATTATCAATATCAAATACCTTACGGCATAAGCTGAAGCCGTTGGAATGAATACCTGTTGAGGGAAGAGCAATAACAACGTCACCGGCAGCCATCTTGCTGTTGTCGATCATCTTAGGCTTATCAACAACACCTACGGCAAAGCCTGCAAGGTCGTAATCCTCCTCGGGCATAAGACCGGGATGCTCTGCAGTTTCACCGCCGATAAGAGCGGCACCTGACTGAACACAGCCCTCTGCAACACCGCCTACGATTTCGGCAATTTTTTCGGGATAGTTTTTGCCGCAGGCAATATAGTCAAGGAAGAATAAGGGCTTAGCACCTACACAGATGATGTCGTTTACACACATAGCAACTGCATCAATACCGATTGTGTCGTGCTTGTCCATAAGAATAGCGAGCTTAACCTTTGTGCCGCAGCCGTCTGTGCCGGAAACGGTAACGGGATGCTCCATACCTGCAATACAGCTTAAATCGAAGCAGCCTCCGAAGCCGCCAACCTCGTCAAGGCAGCCCTCGTTGCGTGTTCTTGCAACGTGCTTTTTCATAAGCTCAACCGATTTGTAACCGGCGGTAATATCAACACCTGCAGCTGCGTAGCTTGCAGAAAAAGAATTCTTGTGATCCATTTTACATTCTCCTGTTTCTTATTATTCTTTGCCGGTCCAACAGTAGGTGCAGACCTTGTCAGCCGGGAGTCCTATTGCTTCTAAAAGTCCTTCCAGCGTCTGGAATTCAAGGGACGCAAAGTGAAGCTTATTGCTTATTGTCTGTCTTAATTTCTTGCCTCTTTCGGTATCGGGATCCGAATACTCCTCAAGATACTTCATTCCCTCGTCACCCTCAAGCTCATAAATGGTGCTTCTTGTTATAAGCTCCATTTCGCTTGTAGCTCTCGAGAAATTAAGATACTTACAGCCGTACATTATGGGAGGGCAGGCTGAGCGCATATGAACTGCCTTTGCTCCGTTATCGTAGAGGAAATCAACCGTTTCTCTAAGCTGTGTGCCTCTTACGATTGAGTCGTCAACAAAAAGAAGATTCTGTCCCTCAATAAGCTCGTGAACGGGAATCTGCTTCATTTTTGCGATTCTGTTTCTTTCCTTCTGGTTTGAAGGAGTAAAGCTTCTGGGCCATGTGGGAGTGTATTTTATGAAGGGTCTTGCAAAGGGGATATCGCTTTCGTTGGCATAGCCTATTGCGTGGGGAGTTCCCGAATCAGGCACACCGCCTACGTAATCGACGTCCTTGCAAAGTCCGTTTTTTCTGTCGTGCTTTGCGAGAATCTCACCGTTTTTTGTGCGCATTATTTCAACGTTCACACCCTCATAGGTTGAGGTTGAATATCCGTAATAGGTCCAAAGGAACGAACAGATTCTCATTTCCTTACGGGGAGGGGAGAGCTGTGTAACACCGTTTGCGGTGATTTCTACGATTTCACCGGGACCTAATTCCTTATAGTCGGAATATCCGAGCTTTTTATATGCAAAGGACTCGAATGCCGCACAATAGCCGTCCTCGCTTTTTCCGAGAATTACGGGAATTCTGCCCATTTTGTCACGGGCTGCAATTATTGCACCGTCATCCTTGAGAATAAGGATGTTTGCCGTGCCCTCAATGGAATCCTGTGCAAAGGTTATACCCTCCGTGAAGCTGCTCTTCTGATTGATAAGAGCTGCTACAAGCTCAGTTGAGTTTACTGCACCGCCCGTCATTGCACCGAAATGACCGCTTGAGAAGGTGAGATACTGCTTTATGAGTGCATCTGCGTTATTTATGATTCCGATAATGCAGATGGCATAAGTGCCGAGATTTGAGCGTATAAGAAGCGGCTGCGGCTCGCTGTCATTTATACAGCCTATTGCCGATGAGCCTTCCATTTCATCGAAAATATCTTCAAATTTTGTTCTGAAGGGAGAGTTTTTTATATTATGAATAACTCTCTGCAGGCCTATTTTTTGGTCATAGGCTGCCATACCGCCGCTTTTTGTTCCGAGATGTGAGTGATAGTCTGTCCCGAAGAACACATCACTCATAGCGTCGGTTTTGCAAGCGGCTCCGAAGAATCCTCCCATTTTTCCTCCTCCTTTTCTGTGAGGTTAATCTGTATTAAAGCTGAGAAAGAACGTTCTTGTCTTTTTCGAGAACAACTGCTGCTGCAGCCTTTCTTTTTGCATCAAGCTTGTCAGCCAATGCCTTGTCTTCAACTGCGATTATCTGTGCAGCCAGAAGTGCCGCATTTGCTCCGCCGTTGATTGCAACTGTTGCAACGGGGATTCCGGGAGGCATCATAACCGTTGAGAGAAGTGCATCCATTCCGTCGAGAACGGAGGACTTACAGGGAATACCGATAACGGGAAGGGTAGTGTTGGCTGCTACTGCACCTGCTAAGTGTGCTGCCATACCTGCTGCGCAGATTATTGCGCCGAAGCCGTTTTCACGGGCATTCAAAGAAAAATCTCTTGCTTCTTCGGGGGTACGGTGAGCTGAATATATATGTACCTCAAAGGGGATTTCAAGCTCTTTTAATGTATCTGTTGCTTTTTTTATGATGGGAAGATCAGAGTCGCTTCCCATAACAATTCCGACTTTTTTCATTTTTTAACCTCCTTTTTTCAATAAAAAAACAAAAAAGGGCACAATTACCTTATAGTAAATGTGCCCAGACGGTCGGCTAAAATAACTGCTTTGCTCCTCTGTGGTGCTCCACATAATTCCGTCAGTTGCAAAGCTTTATAAACAGTATATATATTTTAACATAAATACCGGTTTCAGTCAAGGCACTAAAGATATATAAGTGTCAGTTTTTGCTGGTCTGTCTTTCGCAGTAAATGCATCTGTAGACGCCGTTTTCGGGGTCTGTCAGACGGAACTTGTGCTGAAGCTCCTGCTCGATTGACGTTATACACTTGCTGTTGTCACAGCGAAGGGTATTATCAACAATATAATCTGTATCCGGATGGTAGACGCTGTCCTTTTCTGCTTCCTCTAAAAGCTTGAGAATCAGAGCCATTCTTATATATTTGCCGTTCAATGCCTGCTTGAAATAACAGGCTCTGGGGTCCTTATCAACCCCTACGCTTATTTCATTGACACGGGGCAGGGGATGCATAATTGTAAGCGTTTCTTTTGCAAGAGTAAGCTTTTCCGTGTCGAGACAGTATGAATCCTTGAGCTTGGGATACTCTTCAAAATTGGGGAAGCGCTCCTGCTGGATTCTTGTCATATAAAGTATATCAAGTGAGGGAAGAGCCTCTTCAAGGCTGTGTGTTTCCGTAAAGCAGCCATCCTTGAGATACTTTTTCTTTATGTTACCGGGAAGACGAAGCTCTGTGGGGGAAATAAGCACCACATTTATGTCGTCGTAACGGGAAAGAGCCTCAATCAGCGAATGAACTGTTCTGCCGTAGCGCAAATCTCCGCAGAAGCCGATGGTGAAGCCGTGTAATGAGCCCTTTTCACGGTGTATTGTGAGAAGGTCGGTAAGTGTCTGGGTGGGATGGTTGTGACCTCCGTCACCGGCGTTGATTACAGGTACGTCTGCGTTTTCAGCCGCAACAAAGGGAGCACCCTCTTTAGGATGGCCCATTGCAATTATGTCTGCATAACAGCTCATAACCTTTGCCGTATCGGCAACGCTTTCGCCCTTTGCGGCAGATGAGCTTGTAGCCTCCGAAAAACCGAGTACGCTTCCGCCTAATTCAAGCATTGCAGCCTCAAAGCTGAGTCTTGTTCTTGTGGAGGGCTCGTAGAAAAGAGTAGCCAGCTTCTTGTGCCTGCATTTTTCTGCATACTCTGCGGGATTGGCTATAATATCCTTTGCACATTCAATAAGCTCGTCTATTTCGGGGACGGTTAAATCAAAAATGCTTATAAGACTTCTCATTTACACCCGTTTCCTTTCTTTATGTGATTTTATGCCTTTGCACCGTTTATCTCAAGGTAAGCCTTGATTCTGTCAACGTTTTCCTTGTTCTTTTCGTCCTCTTCGAGGTATTCGATGATGTCGTAAACGTCAACAACGGAATATACGGGGAAGCCGAATCCCTCACCGACCTCAGCCATAGCGGACTTTTCGGTCTGACCCTTTTCCTTTCTGTCAACCATTACGAAGCAGGCTGCAACCTTTGTATCCTTGAGAGATGAAAGGATGGACATACTTTCTCTGATAGCAGTACCTGCGGTGATAACGTCTTCAACGATTACGATTTCTTCACCTGCCTGAGGCTTGTAGCCTACGAATACACCGCCCTCGCCGTGGTCCTTTTCTTCCTTTCTGTTGAAGAAGAAGGGAACGTCGAGATTTTCCTTTGAAAGTGCGCAAGCAACGGAAACTGCAATCGGAATACCTTTATAAGCAGGACCGTAGAGAACTGTTCTCTTGTTGCCGATTTTTTCAAAATAAGCCTTTGCATAAAATTCGCCGAGCTTTGAAATCTGGTCGCCGGTCTTTATATCGCCTGCATTTATAAAATAAGGAATCTTTCTGCCGCTCTTTGCTGTGAAATCACCGAACTTGAGAACGCCTGCACCCTCAAGAAACTGTATAAATTCTCTCTTATAGCTTTCCATAATTAATCTCCTTAACCTACGAATTCTTTAACGCATCTTCTGTATGCTGCAACGGGATCCTCTGCACCTGTGATGGGTCTGCCCACAACGATGTAGTCGGAGCCGATAAGCTTTGCCTGCTCGGGAGTCATAACTCTCTTCTGGTCGCCGATTTCTCCGTCTGCAAAGCGTACACCGGGAGTAACCGTCACGAAATCCTTACCGCATACGGTGTGCACCTTTTCTGCCTCAAGGGGAGAGCAAACAACACCGTCAAGACCTGCCTTCTTTGCATTTTCTGCATAGTGCATAACAACCTTGTCAATAGGCTCCTTGATAAGAAGGTCGTTTTCCATAGCCTCCTGGTCTGTGGAGGTAAGCTGTGTAACTGCAATAAGGATGGGACGTGTGCCCGCGTCGGTTGTAAGTCCTTCGATAGCAGCCTCCATCATTCTTACCGTGCCTGCTGCGTGAAGATTTGTCATATCAACGTCGAGGCCTGAAAGAACAGCCATTGACTTTTTAACTGTGTTGGGAATATCGTGAAGCTTGAGGTCAAGGAAAATCTTGTGGCCTCTTGCCTTGATTTCTCTTACGATTTCGGGACCTGCACCGTAGAAAAGCTCCATACCGATTTTTACGAAGGGCTTTTCCTCAGTAAAAAGATCAAGAAAGCTCATAACCTTTTCCTTGCTCGGAAAATCACATGCAATAATTACGTCCTTACCCATTATTTTGCTCCTCCTATTATATCTGAAAGTGAATTGATTCCGTATTTTTCCATAACCCTCGGAAGGTCGTTTATTATATCTCTCGCACAGAAGGGGTCAATAAGATTCTGTGCACCGATTTCAACTGCAGTTGCACCTGCAAGCATAAGCTCGATAACATCCTCAGCCTTTGAAACACCGCCCATACCCACAACGGGGATATTGACTGCATTTGCAACCTGATAAACCATTCTTACGGCAACGGGGAAGATTGCACTGCCCGAGAAGCCGCCCATCTTATTTGCAATTACGGGCTTTTTGGTCTTAAGGTCAATTCTCATTCCGAGAAGTGTATTTATAAGGCTTATTCCGTCAGCACCTGCCGCCTCGCAGGCCTTTGCAATGCTTACAATGTCCGTTACGTTGGGGGAAAGCTTGATGATTACGGGCTTTGTTGTAACCTTCTTTACTGCCTTTGTTACCTCTGCTGCGGCCTCGGGAGACGTGCCGAAGCTCATACCGCCGCCGTGGACATTGGGACAGCTGACATTTACCTCAAGCCAGCCAACCTCTTCGCATTTATCAAGCTTTTCGCAGGTGTAAGCATAGTCCTCAATTGAAAAACCGCTGACATTAGCCATTACCTTCTTATGGAAGACCTTTTTCATTTTCGGAAGCTCTTCCGAAATTACCTTTTCAACACCGGGATTCTGAAGTCCGACGGCATTTATCATACCTGCCGTGCATTCAGCAATTCTGGGGGTGGGATTTCCGAATCGGGGATCCTTTGTTGTTCCCTTGAAGGAGAACGTACCGAGAATATTAATATCGTAAAGCTCGGCAAATTCATAGCCGTAGCCGAATGTACCGCTTGCGGGGATAACGGGATTATCAAGGGTTATTCCGCAAAGGTCAACACTCATTTTTCCCATATTATCTCCTCCTTCTTAAGGACGGGACCGTCCTTGCAAATTCTCTTGTTACCGTAAAGTGTCTTGCAGGAGCAGCCCATACAGGCACCGAAGCCGCAGCCCATTCTTTCCTCGAAGCTGAACTGACCTTCAATTGAGGAGGCGTTATAAAGCGCCTTCAGCATAGGCTCGGGACCGCAGGTGTAGAAGTATTCTGCATCAGGGTATTTGTCGAGTGCGTTGGTGACAAAGCCCTTTGTGCCCTTACTTCCGTCAACCGTCGTAACGGTAACCTCACAGCCGAGAGCAGCGAATTCCTCCTCAAAGAATACCTCGCTTTCAGTATTGAAGCCGAGAATAACGCCGACCTTCCTGCCCTCTGCGAGAAGCTTCTTTGCAAGCATATAAAGGGGAGGAACACCGACGCCGCCGCCTACAAGAAGCACGCTGTCTCCCGAAAGGGAGGTGTCGTAGCCGTTTCCGAGACCGGTAAGAATATCAAGTGTACCGCCCGTCATTTCCTTCATCTGCTCGGTTCCCGTACCGACAACCTTGTAGATGATTGTAAGCACGTCACCCTCAACGTCGTTTACGGAAATGGGGCGTCTGAGGAAAAGTCCCTCAAGCTTTATGTTGACAAACTGACCGGGGGCAGTTATGTCAGAGGTGTCGCCCTGAAGACGCATAAGATATACGTCTTTTGTCAGGGGACGGTTTTCAATTATGTTAAATAAGCTCTGTTTCATTGTTTCACCTTATGCGTCAATTGTAGAGATGCAGAGTGTTGTTTCCTCAAGAACGTCAAGAAGAACGCTTACTGTGTCAAGTGCCGTGAAGAGTGTGATATTGTTCTCCGTTGCATATCTTCTGATTTCGTGACCGTCGCTCATAGGTCCGTTTGAGCCGATATCTCTTGTGTTTATAACGTAAGCTATATGACCCTGACGGATAGCATCAATTATTTCGGTGCTGCCTTCGCTTATCTTCTTGTGCACGTGAGTTCTGATGCCGTGTGCCTTGAGGAATGCCGCTGTGCCTTCAGTTGCTTCGATGTTGAAGCCGAGCTTGTAGAATCTTCTGATAAGGGGAAGTGCTTCTTCCTTGTCCTTATCTGCAATTGTTGCAAATACGGTACCGTAGTTCTGAAGCTTTGTGCCTGCAGCCTGAAGTGCCTTATAAACTGCACGGTAAAGCTTGTCGTCATAACCGATTGCTTCGCCTGTGGACTTCATTTCGGGGGACAGATATGCGTCAAGTCCTCTGATTTTTGAGAATGAGAATACGGGAACCTTTACGTACCATCTCTTCTTCTCGTCGGGATAAATTCCGAATATGCCCTGTTCTTTAAGGGATTTGCCCATAATTACTTCTGTTGCAATATCAGCAAGTGAGTAGCCTGTTGCCTTTGAAAGGAAGGGAACTGTACGTGAAGAACGGGGGTTAACCTCGATAATATAAACGTCGTCGTGCTCGTCAACAATGAACTGAATGTTGTAAAGACCCTTGATGCCGATGCCGAGACCGAGCTTCTTTGCATACTGTAAGATTGTGCCCTTAACCTTGTCGGATACCGAGAAGGTGGG
>JAZNAI010000255.1:0-17128 GCA_045586465.1 Acutalibacteraceae bacterium
CATTGAAGGTTGTTGCACCTATTACCTGAATTTCACCTCTTGAAAGAGCAGGCTTCAGAATATTGGCTGCGTTCATTGAGCCTTCCGCATCACCCGTGCCCACAAGATTGTGTACCTCATCAATAAAGAGAATTATATTCCCCTGAGCCTTAACCTCGTCAACAAGTCCCTTGATTCGGCTTTCAAACTGTCCTCTGAACTGTGTACCTGCCACAAGAGCTGTAAGGTCAAGAAGATGAATTTCCTTACGGCTGAGCTTAGCGGGAACTCTGCCCTCGCTTATCGCAAGAGCAAGTCCTTCCGCAATTGCGGTCTTACCGACACCGGGCTCACCTATAAGACAAGGATTATTCTTAGTTCTTCTGCAAAGTATCTGTGTAACTCGGGCAATTTCATCGGTTCTTCCGATTATACGGTCAATTTTACCCTCTTTTGCCTTTTTTGTAAGGTCTGTGCAGTAAAGACCGAGGAATTTGCGTTCTGCCTTTTTCCCCTTGGGCTTTTTGCCGCCCTTACCCTTTTCAGCCTTTTCATCATCAACGAGCTCAGCAGGTAAATCTACATCATTATCCTTTGATGAAGCTGAGGGAGCACCGCCGAACAGTCCCTGCAAAAAGGGGAAGGTGGAAGCTCCACCGTTTTCAAATACACCGTCTGCCTCCATATCGCTGAACTGTTCATTGAGTGCATCAAGATCTTCGTCGGTAATACCCATTTTAGACATCATATCCTTAATGGGACCGATATTCATATCCATAGCACATTTGATGCAAAGCCCCTCCTGGGTAGTCTTATCTCCTTCTATTTTAGAGATAAAAAGCACAGCAGGACGCTTATTGCACCTTGAGCATAATTTCATATTCATAGTTTTTTCCTTTCCTAAGGAGATAAATTATATTATTATTTTGAGTTCTTGCCGAAGCGTTCCTTTACCTGGCTGTAAACTCCGGGCATATAGCTTAAGAAAGCAATTATGGTCATTATAAGAGAAATAACAACAAGAACCATCATAACCGTATCGGGAAGAGTGAAAAGCTGAAGGATTGCACCCTCCTCTGCTCTGAAAGCACCGATTTCAGGTCCGAATGCCATAAGAATAACCATAACAACATAAAAAACAAGTGTTGCGGCTTTGCCGTAAATCTCAGCAGCACCGGGACGGATTCCTACTGCAATCATTATTGCACCGCCCACAAGCATTACAAGCTCTTTAAGGATAAAGAGAAGGAATACCCATGCAAAGAGATTGAGTGTTTCATTTTCGGCATTTCTGAATGTGAAGAAATAAACTATAGCAATTGTAGCCTGAGTAAGCTTATCCGCAATGGGGTCGAGCATTTTTCCGAGCTCACTTACCTGATTGAGCTTTCTTGCAAGCTTTCCGTCTATAAAATCCGTAAAACCTGAGAATGCAAGAATAAGAAGTGCCCAGAGAAGCTCACCCTTATAGAAAAGAACGCCGAATACGGGAATAAGAAGTATTCTTATAAAAGATATTATGTTCGGAATCGTCCATACATTTTCAAAAAGATATGCAGTTTTTTTAGCCATTTTAATTTACCTCTTTCACTTTAATATTTCAGCTACCATATTGCAGATGGCAGAACCGTTTACAAAATCACTGAGATTCTGATTATTTATTACAGGGGCACCGATATTGAGAACAGCAGCAATAAGTGCGACAATTGCGGTCCCCTTGACTGCACCGAAGGCTGCACCCAACAGAGTGTTAGTCCCTCTTATAAATTTGTGCTTCTTCTTCGTAAGACCTTTATTGATAACAGAAAATACAATTCTTAATATAAATACGAACAGCACAAACAAAAGAACCATAGCAACAATTCCGAGAACGTTGGTAACAACAGGTGCAAGATAAGTCTGCTCAAGCATTTCTACGGTATATGCCGCATTTCCGCCTTCGCTTCCTGCTTTAAGAATATCCGAAGGATTGATAAACTGATTTATAAGCGCCTGAATATATGAAGGAAGCGTCTCAATTGCATCTGAAATGACTGTTGTTATCTCTCCTTCAACACTGCCGGAGGGCATTAATTCATTAAGCTTTGCGCTCACCATTTCTCTGAAAAAATTCGCATATGCATAATCTGCTGCAGGAGCAGAAAACAGCTTTGCAAGAACACCTGAAATCACGTATGCTGCAATATTAAAAAGTGTCATAAGAAAGCCTTTTCTTGCACTTGCAATTGCAACAACAGCAATAATAATAAAAAGAATAAGGTCAACGATATTCATAAATGCTCACCATCCTCCTTAACCGAAGGTTGCAACAGCGGTTGTTTCTTCAAGCTGAGTCTTCGTTGTTTCTTCGGTCTCTGTAGTCTGTTCACTAACTATAGCTTCCTCGGTAGTTTTTTCTTCCGTGATTTCTTCCGACACAAAGCCGTCGGTAGTTTCCTCTTCCCTGAGCTCTGTCAGGTCATAATTTCCGAAGGAATTAAAACGGTAAATACCGCTGACAGAAAACACAAACAGATTTCTGCCGGCAAAAGCTGCGTCCGTACATTTTTCATCAATGACGATACTGCCGATTTTTTCGCCCTTATTGTTAAAGCATTCGATTCTGTCTCCGAGAATAACAGCAGAATATTTGTCAGAAGTCCTGACGCTCATTATTTCCGAATTATATTCAAGCATATAGATGCTGTTGATCTTTTTATCAAAAACATTAAGAATAGAATCCTTTGTGTTTCCGTGAGATGCAAGAGCTATTGCAGAAAGTCCTTTATCCGTAACGGCAGAATGCATAATTTCCGTAGGCGCATACTCTGCCCTTTTATGAACAGCACCCTTTTTATCAATAACGTAAACGCCGTTATCCGTAATCGCCGCAACATTCTTTCCGGAAAGGAATTCGAGTCTGAAAACAGTGCAATCCGGGAATTCTGCCGTATATAAGGCTTCATTATTCTTAAAATTAAAGAGCATAACCTTTGATACGTATTCACCGTTTTTAACGCCGAGCATAGAAACTGCAATATTCTTGCCGTTATCGGAAAGAGCAGTGCCTATGCAGTAATCCTGAGAGCTTCCCCACTCAAAAAGCTTTTTGCCGTTATATGAATAAACGTAGAGGTGCGATTGGAAACCGCCGTCCTCATTAAGCACGTATGCATAATTGCCTTTTTTGTCGACTGTTGCAACCGTTATGGAATTTGCCGTGGTATATGTATTATAAATCTTCGAATTCTTCTCTATCCTGAACGATGCACCGCCCTTATCGTACAAAAGAACGGTTGAGCCGCCCTTTACCATAACCGGCTGAGAATACTGATGAGAATTTGAAGAAATGTTCTTTCCGTTAGAATCAAGATAAATGAGAGCTGTATCCGTAAGCATTACAAGTCCGGATGAATAGCTTTCAATATCCGAAATGCTGTCGGGAAGCACATCATAAACGAGAGTACCGTTATCGTCTGCTTCACCTATATCCGCTACAGATACACCCGACACAGAAGATATTACAGCGGCAATCACCATAATAGCTATAAGAATCAGTGCGCACAGACCGATTACTGTCGGTGCAGTAAATCCTTTGCCGTCATTTTTTTTCCTTTCAATAATTATATCTTCATTTTCTTTCACATTATCACATCCTTACATCTCACCGTAAAAAACTTTATTAAGATAAAGTCCCTCGGGTGCTGCAGTTTTTCCTGCAAGCAGTCTGTTTTTTGATTCAATTATACGGGGAATCGACCCTTTTTCGATTTTTCCTTCGGAGATATAAATAAGAGTACCGACCATAATACGAACCATATTGTAAAGGAAGCCGTCACCCGTAACCCTGAAAATCACGGTATCTCCGTCCCTTTCAACCCCTGCATCAAAAATAGTACGAACGGTTGTTTTTACGGTAGCGCCTGCGGCACAGAAGGCAGAAAAATCAAAAGTGCCTATAAAGTCCTTTGCCTGCTCGTTCATAAGAACCGCATCCAAGGGGTATTTATGGAAATAAGCAAGCTTCTGTGAAAACGGATCTCTTACCTTACCGTTATAAATCTTATAGATATATTCCTTACCCTTTGCATCGAAACGGGCATTAAACTCTTCATTTACAGTTACGGCATCTGTAACCGAAATATCATCGGGAAGATAGAAATTCATTCCCGTAATTATTTTATCAAGAGCAATTTCCTTTTCGGCACGGAAATTACACTTAAAGCAATTAGCGTGAACACCGGTATCGGTGCGGCTGCAGCCCGTAACGCTTACTTTTTCATTAAAAAGCTTTTCAACGGCATTTTCCACACATTCCTGAACGGTAATTGCATTTTCCTGTCTTTGCCAACCGTGATAGCAGCTGCCGTTATATCTTAATGTCAGAAGATAATTCATCATATCACCTGCTGAAAAATAAAAAAGGAAAACGTATTGAAAAAGCTTGTATAAACTACTACAGCCACAAGAAGCAGCAGAACTGCGAATGCAACGTAATCTCTTACACCGAGCTTCATTTCCTTCATTCTTGTACGCTTGTTATCCCCCGTATAGCAACGGCATTCCATAGCAAATGCAAGCTCATAAGCACGTCTGAAGGAGCTGACGATCAGAGGAATAAACACAGGAACAAGAGCTTTTGCACGCTGTGTAAGGGTACCCGTTTCAAGGTCTGCTCCCCTTGCCTTTTGTGCACTCATAATAATATCAATCTCTTCTATGAGAGTCGGTATAAATCTGAGTGCTATGGTCATCATCATAGAAAGTGAATTCACGTTCACCTTAAAAATCTTCAAGGGAGAAAGAAGTCTTTCTATTGCATCGGAAAGGGCTGTGGGAGACGTGGTATAAGTAAGCAGCGAGCTGAAAAGAATCAAAGCAATAATTCTTGCTATTATAAAAACTGCGCTGAATACACCGCCCGTAGTTATCTGAAAGCCGAACTGTTCAAAGGGCTTCCAAAGCACCGTGCCTTCATTATTATACACTATCTGCAAAATTCCCGTAAAAATAACGAGAACGACTATCATTTTGAGCCCCTTGAGAATTACCTTAAAGGATATTTTTGAAAGTGCAATTGAAACAAGAGCACTTACAAAAAGAAGACCTAATGAAAAGAAATTCTTACAAAGAAAAAGTGCAACAATAAAGCACAGAGTGATCACAATCTTAGCTCTGGGATCAAGCTTATGTATAAAAGAGCTTCCGGGGAAAAACTGTCCTAAAGTAATATCCTTAACCATTATGCCTTCCTCCTTTTATAGTATGAAGAAAGCAGCTCTGCGGCATCTTCAACCGTAAACACATCCGACGGCATATCCGGAAGAGTGCGGCTCAGACGGTTTACGAGAGAGGTGGACGCAGGAACGGATAGTCCCATTTCTATAAGCTTATCAGCCTGGCTGAAAATATCCTGAACTTTACCGTCCATAGCAAGTTTTCCCTTGTTCATAACAAGAACTCTGTCTGCATTTCTTGCCATATCATCCATAGAGTGAGAAACAATCATTACGGTAGCGCCCGTAGCCTTACGGTAATTTTCAATCATAGCCATAAGCTCGTTTCTTCCCCTTGGGTCAAGACCTGCTGTGGGTTCATCAAGAATCAGCACCTCAGGAAACATTGCCATAACACCTGCAATTGCACATCTTCTTTTCTGACCGCCCGAAAGGTCAAAGGGAGATTTATCCAGAAGCTCCTTACTGAAGCCTACAAATTCAGCTGCCTTTATAACTCTTTCTTCTATTTCAGCCTTTGAAAGCCCCATATTCTTGGGACCGAAAGCAATATCTTTCGCGCAGGTCTCCTCAAAAAGCTGATACTCGGGATACTGGAAGCAAAGACCGACTCTGCTTCTTGCTTCCTTTATGGAAGCCTTATCCTTGTTTATATCATTCCCTTCAAGGAAAATCTGACCGCTTTCGGGCTTAAGAAGAGAATTGAGCATTTTTATAAGGGTACTCTTGCCTGAGCCGGTATGTCCTATGATTCCGACAAGCTCTCCTTTTTCTACAGAGAAGCTGACATCGTCAAGAGCTGTAATTTCAAACGGTGTACCGTGTGAGTAGCCGTATGAAACATTTTTAACTTCAAGAATAACCATTAAAGACCTCTTATAAATTTAAAATTCTGAGATACTCCTCAGTAAGTTCCTCCTCCGTCAGAGGAAGTCCCTCAATGGGCACACCTCTTTCTTTAAGGAGCAATGAAAGCTTTACCGTATCGGGAACATCAAGTCCGCAGGAAATAAGCATATCGGTCTGCGCAAAAATCTCACGGGGTGAGCCTTCTGCGAGAATCTTACCGCCGTCAACAACAATTACCTTATCGGCAAAAACCGCTTCCTCCATAAAATGAGTAATGAGAACTATTGACATTCCCTCGGCATTGAGCTTTCTTGCGGTATTAATTACCTCTCGTCTGCCCTGAGGGTCAAGCATTGCAGTCGGTTCATCAAAAACAATACATTCGGGAAGCACTGCTATCATTCCGGCTATTGCGACTCTCTGTTTCTGTCCGCCGGAAAGACGGTGTGTTTCGTGAAGTCTGTAATCGAACATACCTACAGCCTTCAGCGCATTATCCACACGCTCTCTTATTATTTTCGGTTCAATTCCGAGATTTTCGGGCCCGAATGCAACATCCTCTTCAACAATGGAGGCTACAATCTGATTATCGGGGTTCTGAAAAACCACACCGACCTTTTCTCTTATCTTAAATTCATTTTTTTCGTCAGCGGTATCCATACCGTCAACAAAAACCTTACCTTCAGAAGGTATAAAAATCGAATTGGAAAGCTTTGCAAGAGTAGATTTACCGGAGCCGTTGTGTCCTAAAATTACAACGTATTCTCCCTTGTCTACTGTAAAGCTTATATCCTTTACGGCAAAGCTGTCCTTTTCGTCTTCATCGTATGTATAAAAAACGTTCTTAAATTCAAGCAGATGTATATTTTCCATAACCGTTTAATCTCTTTCCCAAACTGCAGTAGCACCGCATGGAAGCACAAGACCGCTTTCAGAAACAGGAAGACCTATTTCATCGGCGCTGACCTTTCCACCGAGCTTTTTCGGCACTACAGAGCCTAAAATATAACTCATAACAGAGGGTGAAAGACCCGTTGTATAGGAGTTTATCATATATAAAAGCGCATCATCGCTTAAAAGTCCGGCACACAGCTCACAAAGTCCGAAAACCTCATTTTCAAGCTTCCATACCTCACCGCCCGGACCTCTGCCGTATGAGGGCGGGTCCATTATGATGATGTCATATTTATTGCCTCGTCTTATTTCTCTTTCGGCAAACTTTTTGCAGTCATCAACAAGCCATCTTACGCTTCTGTCAGCAACTGAGGAGGATGCGGCATTCTCTTTTGCCCATAAAACCATTCCCTTTGAAGCATCAACGTGAGCAACACTGGCACCTGCTGCAAGTGCGCTGACAGTAGCGCCGCCCGTATAAGCAAACATATTCAGCACCTTAACGGGACGGTTTGCTTTTTTTATAATATCAGCTGTCTTTTCCCAGTTAACAGCCTGCTCCGGGAAAATACCCGTGTGCTTAAAGCCCATAGGCTTGATATTGAAAACAAGCTCACCGAAATTTATAGTCCATACGTCAGGAAGCTTCTTATAGACTTCCCATCTGCCGCCGCCCGTATTGGAGCGTATATATCTTGCATCGGCATTGAACCACAGCTTATTCTTCTTGGGAGTTGACCATATAACCTGAGGATCGGGACGGATGAGGATGTATTTTCCCCATCTTTCAAGTCTCTCTCCGTCAGAGCAGTCTATAAGTTCATAATCCTTCCAGTTATTAGCCTCTCTCATCAAATCAGCCTTTCTTTAATAACACCTGCAATAAGCTCTGCAAGTCGTTTTATCTGTTCTTTGTTTTTTCCTTCAAGCATAACCCGAACAAGAGGTTCCGTTCCCGAAGCGCGCACAAGCACTCTGCCTTCGCATCCGAGCTCTTTTTCAGCTTCTTTTATTGCAATTTTTATATCCTCATCATCATAAAGCCGAAGCTTACCCATTGAGGAAACCTTTACGTTCAGAAGTATCTGAGGGAATATTTCTATTTTATCTGCAAGCTCTTTAAGAGACTTGCCCGTTTCTTTTATAACATTAAGAAGCTGTACTGCAGTCAACTGACCGTCACCCGTAGTGGCAAACTCGGAAAATATCACGTGCCCCGACTGTTCACCGCCGATACTGCAGTTTTCTTCAAGCATTTTCAGGAGCACATATCTGTCTCCTACCTTTGTTTTTTCACAATCTATATTGCTCTTTTCAAAAAAGCGGAAAAGACCGATATTGCTCATTACGGTAACCACCGCTTTATTGTTTTTAAGCCTTCCCTGTTTTTTAAGGGCATCAGCACAAATTGCAATTATCTTATCACCGTCAGCAAGCTTGCCGTCACTGTCTACAGCAAGCACTCTGTCAGCATCGCCGTCAAATGAAAAACCGATATCAAAGCCCTTGCCCTTAACAAACTCCTGAAGCACCTCTATATGTGTCGAGCCGCAGCTGTCGTTGATATTAACTCCGTCCGGCTCACAGTTGATAACCGTGCATTCCGCACCGAGGCCTGAAAACAACCTTTCTGCCGTTACCGAAGCAGAGCCGTTTGCACAGTCAATTGCGATTTTCATTTTATCAAAACGGAACTGAGCAGTATTTTCAATATGCCTTATATAATCTTCAACCGCATCGGTAAAATAATTTACGCTTCCGACTTCTCCGCCGATTTTAAGCTCAGGAGAAATTACTTCATCAAGAATAATAGACTCAATTCTTTCCTCTGTTTCATCGGGAAGCTTATACCCGTCAGAGCTGAATATTTTTATTCCGTTATATTCGCACGGATTATGCGAAGCGGAAATCATCACACCTGCATCATAAGAGTATTTTTTTACAAGAAAAGCTACCGCCGGAGTAGGAACAACTCCCGCAAGAACAACATCACAGCCTACCGAACAAAAACCGGAGGCTAATGCAGCCGTCAGCATATCTGCAGATTTTCTTGTATCCGTTCCGATAAGAACACGAAGCCTTTCATTTTTCTTGTCCGGAGACAGCACCATAGCAGCAGCTCTGCCAATTTTCAAAGCAAGCTCACAGCCGATTTCAGTATTTGCTATACCTCTTGCGCCGTCTGTTCCGAATAATCTGCCCATTAAAAAACTCCTTCATCAGTTATCTGACGGGACAGGCAAACCGAGATGTATATATGCGGCATTGGTAACTACCCTTCCTCGGGGAGTTCTTGCTATAAAGCCTGCCTGCATAAGATACGGCTCATAAACGTCTTCAATGGTAACAGCCTCTTCACCTATTGCGGCAGAAAGAGTTTCAAGTCCTACGGGACCGCCGTTATAATTCTGTATCATGGTTGTAAGAATAAGTCTGTCGATATTATCAAGACCCAGCTCGTCAATCTCCATCTTAAGAAGAGCCGTCTGAGCATCCTTAAGAGTTATTGCACCCGAACCCAGCACCTCAGCAAAGTCTCTTACACGCTTAAGATATCTGTTTGCAATTCTCGGTGTACCTCTCGAACGGGATGCAATTTCAATTGCCGCATCGGGTTCAATGTCAATTCCGAGTATTCTTGCGGATCTCGTTACGATCTCAGCGAGCTGGTCAGGAGTATAAAGCTCAAGTCTCAAAACAACACCGAAGCGGTCTCTTAAGGGTGCAGACAGACTGCCTGCCCTTGTGGTTGCCGCAACAAGTGTAAAATTCTGAAGATCAATACGTATGCTCCTTGCAGAGGGACCCTTGCCTATGATAATATCAATTGCCTTATCCTCCATTGCAGGATAAAGAACCTCTTCAACGCTTCTTGAAAGCCTGTGAATCTCGTCTATAAATAATATGTCGCCGTCGTTAAGATTAGTAAGCAAAGCGGCAAGATCACCCGGCTTTTCAATTGCAGGACCCGAGGTAATTCTTATCTGCGAGCCCATAGTGTTTGCAATTATTCCTGCAAGAGTTGTTTTACCGAGTCCCGGAGGGCCGTAAAGAAGCACGTGGTCAAGAGCCTCGTTTCTTTTGAGAGCCGCCTGCATATAAACGTCAAGATTATCTTTTACCTTATCCTGACCGATATACTCAGAAAGGGTCTTCGGTCTTAAATTTATTTCATAATCTCCTTCTTCTATACCGAATTCGGGAGAAGCGAGCCTTAAGTTATCGTCATCAAATGAGCTGATAGCCATACTGTTTTATCTCCTTGAAAGATTTCTTAAACCCTGTTTTATAAGCTCCTCAACGGGAAGCGTTCCGTCGAGAGAAGAAAGAGCTCGGACAGCTTCGCTGTTAGTGTAGCCTAAAGCCATAAGAGCACTTACCGCTTCATCGGAATTACCGCCTGCAGTAATTACCTCTGCGGGGGACAGCTTTTCAACCCCTATCTTCTGAGGCACAAGCTTTGAAACCTTATCCTTTAATTCAATTACGATTCTCTGTGCAATTTTGGGACCGACACCCTGAGCCTTAGTAATACTCTTAACATCCCCTGCCGTAATACTGAGCGCCAGCATATCGGGAGTAAGTGCTGAAAGAATGGATACAGCCGCTTTGGGACCGACACCCGAAACGGAAATCAGCATCTTAAAGTAGGACAGCTCCTCGTTATCATAAAAGCCGAAAAGCTCAACACCGTCCTCACGGACTGCAAGATAAGTATAAACGGTAGCGACATCCCCTATATTGCCGAGCTTTCTTAAGGTATTAACCGAGGTTGTAACGTCAAATGCAATACCGCCGCATTCAATTGCCACTCTCGTTATGTCGCTGTAAACTATTTTACCTGTAAGGCTGTAAAACATAAATTTCTCCTTTTATCTCAGAAGATAATGTGATCCGCTGCAATGAGCGTGGCAGATTGCCATTGCAAGTGCATCAGCGGTATCGTCAGGCTTCGGCACCGCAGAGAGCCCGAGAAGCTGTCTTGTCATTTCCTGAACCTGCTTTTTTTCTGCTCTGCCGTAGCCTACAACACTCTGTTTTACCTGCAGGGGCGTGTATTCGAAGCATTCGGCACCGTGTATTTTAGCAGTCAGGAGAATTACGCCTCTTGCCTGCGCAACGTCAACAGCGGTTTTTTTGTTTGTATTAAAAAACAGCTTTTCAACAGCCATTGCGTCCGGCTTGTATTTTTCAAAAAGGTAACTCAGGTCTTCATAAATACACTTGAGCCTTTCGGTGAATTCCATCCCGGCAGGAGTTGTGATTGCGCCGAAATCAAGCACAGTCAGTCTGCCTTTATCGTATTTAACTATTCCGAAGCCCACTATGGCATAACCCGGGTCAATTCCGAGAATAATCATCCCTTCACCGCTTTACATAATAATTCATTTTAGTATAGCATATATTATAATTAAATACAACTATTTTATTATATTATTTATAATAAAAATAGGGTCGGGAGCATATAAAATACCCCCGACCGAAAATCTGTATTCAATTAACCGAATCAGCCCTGAACTAATTCGTCGCCGCCCTCGGGAGTTTCCTCCTCAGGGGTAAACACACCAAATCCCAAATAGGATGTGAAGATGTCAAACATTCTCGTAGCAAAATTGATTAAATAAGAAATTGTGGGCATAAAGTCCCTGAGCATTCCCATGATGCCGTCTAATGAAAGTCCGTCCATAATAAAGCAACCTTTCTTTATAAATTTTAATTCCGAATAAATATTATCACACTTTGAGCAAAAATGCAAGTACTGATTTACTGAACTGCTTCAGTTTCTTCAGGTGTTTCTACAGGAGCTTCTGTTGCAGGAGCTTCAGGCTCGGTTTCTGGAGCGGCTGTCGTCTCTTCCTCAGCTGCAGTAGTATTCTCTGCAGTTGTCGCCTCTTCGGCGTCGGTTGTAGCTTCCGTTTCCTCCTGCTCTGCAGTAGTCTGTTCGGGAACAACAACAGGTGCCGCAGTTGTAGCTTCAGTTACAGGTGCGCTCGTTGTGTTTTCCGTGGGAGCACTTCTTGTTGTAGTCTCTTCAGCTGTTGTTTTTTCTTCCGTTGTTTCCTCTTCCGAAGATTCCTCTGCGGTTGTCTCTTCGTCTGTGGTCTCTTCGTCAGTCGATTCCTCTTCCGTCGTGGTTTCTTCGGCAGTAGTTTCTTCGCCGTTACCGGAAAATGCAGGGACAACAAAGAATGCTATAATAAGTGCCAGAGACACAGCAAGCATAATTCCGAGTATTACAAAAAGAGGTGTTCTTGATTTTTTGCCGTCTTTCTTTTCAGCAGGCACGGATTCTTCCGTTTCGGCTTCTTCAAATTCAGGCTCAACCTCAATCTCTTCCGTATAAAGCACTTCATCATTTTTATCCGAAGCTTCGTCAAGAACCTCAGAATTTTCAAACATTTCAAGGGCATTTCTTGCAAAAACAGCAGAAATATCATCAGCCTCATCGGAGGATTCCTGCACTGACATCTCTGCTTCTGCCACGCTGACGTCTTCCGCTGATGTTAACTCTGCTTCCTCTGCGAAATCACTCTCTTCCGCATAATGTTCAGCATCTTCTGTCTCAGTGTGTACCACCGCAGCTTCCGCTGCAGGCACTTCAACAGCTTCCTCGTTCTTCTTTTCTTCACCGAAATCGGGAACAAAAGCGGGGGCTATGATTTCTTCTTCAACTGCGGTTTCAAGCACCTTTATAACAACGGCACTTACAGCCTTGTCGCCGTCAGCGGCAAGAGCAACCTTAAGGATGTAGTTTACTACACGCTTTACTGAGCCATCGGAAATTCTGAGAATATCCTCAAGTTCCTTATCACCGAGAGCTTCAGCTGCACCGGGGCTCAGGAGAATAAAAATATCACCCTGACAAACATCAGAAAATACGGCACCGGAGAAATCAGCTGTTGTATCAGCAACCTTTTCCGTTGTAACGGGAGTTGTAACTCCGAGACGCTGTAAATATACCTTTGTTGCACCGTTACGGGCAATAACAGCCTTTCTTCCCCTTGCATAAAAGCCTGCACACACAAGGTCATTTTCCGAACGCTCCATATTGAGAAGTGCACCTCGGCAATCCTCAAAAAATCCGCTGAATACACTCATAGGCTCTCTTGAACGGGCAAAAAGCTCTGCTCTTTCATTGAAAGCCATAACGGAAGCGTCGGCAAAGCCTTCCACGTCAGATGAGGTAAGTGCAAAATAAACACTGCCGCTCAGAACACCCGAGCCCTTATATCCGTTCTTTATAACCTCACGGGGCATTACCTTACCGTTGACATTTACACTATCTGTATTATAAACCGCCTCAGGTCTCTTCTGGGTTACTATGGCGGCTTCTACCTTCATAGGCATAAGGGTACCTCCTTTATTGTAATGCGGTGCTCTCACCGCAGATTTCTGTCATTTTCTTTCGCACGTCCCCTGCAAGATACAGAGATCCGCACACAATAAGCACATCAAATTCATCAAGAACCGTAAATGCTTTTTCAACTCCCCTTAAGGGATCTTTGCACGGCGTACATTCTACGCCGAATTCACTTATAATACCTGCAAGCTCTTCACATCTCATACTTCTGGGATTTGAAGGCTCAACGGCAATAACCTTGCTGAAAAACGGGACCAGATTACCGAGAGACTTTTTTATGTCCTTATCAGCCATCATACCCATAACGGCAATAATTCTCTTCCCTGCAAGGTGCTTTTGAACCAGATATCCGAGAGCGGCAGTAGAGCCGTCATTATGCGAGCCGTCAAGAATTACAAGAGGATTTTTTGAAATAACCTCAATTCTTGCGGGAATACGTGCTGATTCTATCCCTTTTTTCACCGCTTCTGAGCTGATTTCAAAGCCGTTTTCCCTGAGCACATCAACAGCACCCGTAACGAGTGACATATTGTGAAGCTGATGTCTGCCGGGAAACGGAATTTCAAATTTTCCCTCAGAGCTATCAACAACAGTACCTGTAATACTTTCGGACACAAGCTCAAAAAGCTCCTCAGAATTTCTTAATATCAAAGGAGATTTCATCTCTTCCGCGGTTTCTTTAATAACCTTCAGCACCTCAACAGGCTGTTCGGTGCCCGTAATAACGGGACAGCCCTTCTTGATAATCCCGCACTTTTCAAAAGCAATTTTTCCGAGAGTGTCACCAAGCACCCCTATATGGTCAAAGGACACAGAGGTTATTATGCTGCAAAGGGGATTTTCAATGATATTCGTTGCATCAAATCTGCCGCCAAGGCCTGTTTCAAGAACAACAATATCACAATTCTTTTCGGCATAATAAAGAAAAGCTGCAGCTGTTACCGCTTCGAATTCGGTAATGGTTACTCCTTCGGCAGACAGCTCCTCAATAGCTTTTTTTACTCGTTCGGTACAGAGTATCAGGTCTTCCGGAGAAATCATCCTCATTCCGAGCTGAATTCTTTCACGGAAATCAATTACGTAAGGAGAGGTGTAAAGTCCCGTTATATAGCCTGCATTATGAAGAACTGAAGCCAAAGCGGTGCAGGTACTTCCCTTTCCGTTAGTACCTGCAACGTGAATAAATTTAAGCTTTTTATGGGGAGAGCCGAGTCTTTCCGCAAGAAGTGAAATTCTTTCAAGTCCCGGCATTATCCCGAATTTCTGAAGTGAGTGATAATAATTTACCGCTTCACTAAGTGTCATATTCAGTCACCCTTTAACCGAGCTTAGCAATACTTGCTCTGAGAAGCTCAGCCTTTTCGTTGAGCTTAATCTGATTTGCCTTCTGCTCCTCAATAACATTTTCGGGAGCCTTTGCAAGGAAGCCCTGATTGTTAAGCTTTCCGTTAATCTGAGCTAATTTCTTTTCTACCTCTTCGAGCTCCTTATTAAGACGCTTTCTTTCAGCCTCAAAATCAACAAGCTCAGCCATAGGAAGATAAATTGTTGCAACGTCGGTAACAACACTTACGCTGCCGTCAAGCTCGAATACGCTTTCATCATCGGATGTGCGCAATGAGGTTGCAGATGCAAGACGCTGGAAATACTTTGCACTGTCCGCAAAAAGCTCAACTTCCTTTGTAACAATGTCAAGACTTGCCTTCTTTGAGGGAGGCACGTTCATCTCGGCACGGCGGTTTCTTACAGCCCTTACAGCTGTCATAATGTGCTCCATATTCTCCTCGTCCTTGGGGAATACGTATGCTTCATCATATACGGGCCAGGGAGAAACCATAATTGATTCACCGTCGTGAGGAAGAGTCTGCCAGATTTCCTCTGTAATGAAGGGCATAAAGGGATGAAGAAGCTTGAGAGTATTGCTCATAACATAAACAAGCACAGCTCTTGCATTCTTCTTAAGCTCCTCATCGGACGAAGAAAGACGGATTTTGCAGATTTCAATATACCAGTCGCAAAGAATGTCCCAGATAAAATCGTAAAGCTTCTGAACGGCAATACCGAGCTCAAACTTTTCGAGGTTATCGGTAACCTCCTTAACAACAATGTTAAACTTTGTGAGCACCCACTTATCTTCAAGAGCGAGCTTTTCGGGAAGGTAAGGTGCAGGCTCATTTCCTTCAAGATTCATAAGAACGAATCTTGCGGCATTCCAGAGCTTGTTTGCAAAGTTTCTTGATGCTTCAACCTTTTCATCGGAGAAGCGCATATCGTTTCCGGGGCTGTTACCTGTAGCAAGAGTAAATCTTAATGCATCAGCACCGTATTTATCGATAATTTCAAGGGGATCAATACCGTTACCGAGAGATTTTGACATCTTTCTGCCCTGAGCATCTCTTACGAGACCGTGAATAAGAACGGTATCAAAGGGAGCCTTACCCATATGCTCGCAGGATGAGAAAATCATTCTTGCAACCCAGAAGAAAATAATATCATAACCGGTAACAAGGGTATTTGTGGGGAAGTAATGCTGAAGATCAGCGGTATTTTCGGGCCAGCCGAGAGTTGAGAAGGGCCAGAGAGCTGAGGAGAACCAGGTATCAAGTGTATCGGGATCCTGAGAAAGATTTCCGGAACCGCACTTTGAGCACTTTTCGGGAGCTTCCTTTGCAACTATAACCTCACCGCAATCAGCACAGTACCATGCAGGGATTCTGTGTCCCCACCAGAGCTGACGGGAAATACACCAGTCCTTGATGTTTTCCATCCAATGGAAATAAATCTTATCAAAGCGCTCGGGAACAAACTTTGTTTCACCGCTTCTTACAGCCTCAATTGCAGGCTTTGCAAGAGGCTCCATTTTAACGAACCACTGCTTTGAAACCTTGGGCTCGATTGTAGAATGACATCTGTAGCAGGTGCCGACATTATGAGAATAATTTTCTGTCTTGATAAGTGCGCCTTCTGCTTCAAGGTCTGCAACAATAGCCTTTCTTGCCTCAAATCTGTCCATACCGCTGTACTTGCCGTAGCCCTCTGCGATGTGTGCATCGTCTGTGAAGGTATCAATAACGGGAAGATTATGGCGAAGACCTACCTCAAAGTCATTGGGGTCGTGAGCGGGAGTAATCTTAACACAGCCGGTACCGAAATCCATTTCAACATATTCATCTGCAACAATGGGGATTTCTCTGTGAAGGATGGGAAGAATAAGCGTCTTTCCTACAAGGTGCTTATATCTTTCATCGTCGGGATGAACTGCAACGGCAGTATCGCCGAGCATAGTTTCGGGACGTGTTGTTGCAAGCTCAAGATAACCGCTTCCGTCCTTAAGGGGATATCTGAGATGCCAGAAATGGCCTGCCTGCTCCTCATACTCAACCTCAGCGTCTGAAATTGAGGTAAGACAAACGGGACACCAGTTAACTATTCTTTCACCGCGGTAAATAAGTCCCTTTTCATAAAGGCGGACAAAAACCTCCTTGACAGCCTTGTTACAGCCCTCGTCAAGAGTGAATCTTTCTCTGTCCCAGTCACAGGATGAGCCCAGCTTCTTAAGCTGCTCAATAATTCTGCCGCCGTACTGTCTCTTCCATTCCCAGGCTCTTTCGAGGAAGCCTTCTCTGCCGAGATCTTCCTTTGAAATGCCCTCTTTTCTCATTGCCTCAACAATCTTAGCTTCTGTTGCAATTGAAGCATGGTCTGTACCGGGAAGCCAGAGGGTATCAAAGCCTGCCATTCTCTTGTAACGGATAAGAATATCCTGAAGAGTATTGTCAAGGGCGTGACCCATATGAAGCTGTCCCGTAATATTGGGAGGAGGAATAAC
>JAZNAI010000256.1:0-10621 GCA_045586465.1 Acutalibacteraceae bacterium
CCTGTCTTTGCTGTATGGAGGATAATACCGTAGGACTTCTTTATGAGGCATATCCGTCAGGATATATGACCTTTGCAAAATTTACGCTGTAAAGAAATCAGGCACCCGTCGGCTGGCGGGTGCCTTTAATTTTAGTCCTCAAGCTCTATTTTCCAGAAAACAATCTGTTTCCTTTTATAGGTATAGGTAATGTAGAGTGTATTGTCCTTACAGGTTATTGCAGGATACGAGAATTCGCCGTTTCCGGGCTCGGGAACAAGAACCTCAGTAAAGTGCTTTCCGTTGTCCTTTGAGTATGCAAGTGAAAGAGGATGCCTTACACCCCAGTTGACGTCAACGGGATTGTATATAAGCCACAGCCTTCCGGAGTCATCCTTTACGCAGTCAATACCTGAATTATTGTTGGGCAGTCTTGTTCTTGCAGGCTTTGACCAGGAGAGTCCGTTATCATATGAATCACTGCGATAGAGCGCACCTTTATTTGAACGCATAAGACAGTGCACACCCTCATCCGACTCCCATAAGGTAGGTTGAATAAGTCCTACGTAAGCGCCCTTGTATTTCGGTCTTTCCATAAGTCCGTTGAACTGCCAGGTAATGCCGTCGTCAAGGGACATATCTATAAAGGGAATCCATTTTTTGTTCTGCTCTGTTGAAGCAGGACCGAGTACGGTACCGTTCTTAAGCTTGATGCACTTATTTTTTACGGGACCTCTGCCTCCCGAGGTATCTCCGGGGACAAGTGTTTCGGGACGGCTCCAGGTATTGCCGTTATCGTCACTTACAATATATCTTGTTATCCAGTCGGGAATAGTTTCTCCGTGCTTATAATAAAGAATGATTCTGCCGGTTTCCTGCATATGAAGAACAGGGTTCCAATGGGCAATATTATCTCCCTTGCTGACAGAAACGGGAGTGCTCCAGTTGCCTTGGGTATCTCTTTTTGAAACCCAGATTTCAACACTGTTGTCACCTTCACGTGCTCCGCCGAACCAGGCAGCAAGCACGGTGCCGTCGCCGAGCGGTAAGACGGTTGATGCGTGACAGCTGGGTGCTTTTTCATTTTTCTGAAAAATAAATTCTTTCTTTGCGGATTTTATCATATTTTTTATTCTCCTTGTTTTTTCTGTGCTATTATTGTAGCAAGTAATGTGAAATATTACAAGTTTCTTTTATAAAAAATAAATTTTTTGTGAATATAATTGCAAACAGGAAAACAAAGTGCTATAATATGTAAAAAAATCAGGGAGGCTGAGAATAATGAAATTCTATGTAAAAAAAGCTTTGGCTGTAATGATGGCAGCAATTATGCTTCTTTCAACTGTCGCTGTAATCGGCTTTGCCGCAGACGGAAAATGTGACTGTGAGCATTGTCCCTCAATCGTAATCCCCGGTATTTTCCAGTCCAAGGTGCGTTATCTTGACGAAAACGGAAACGAAATGCTGACAGCGGAGGGCAAGCCTTATCCGGAGCCCTTCTTCATGATGTCGACTGAGGACATTATTAAAGAAGCTCTTTGGGAGGCTCTTGTTCCTCTCGGAAGTCTTCTTATTGCTCAGAATGACTATGAAGAACAGTGTGCGAAGGCTGTTGCAAAGGTGCTCGGTGATGCACTTTTAAGCAATATCGCACTCGACAACACCGGCAGAGTTATAAAGAATATACAGGCAGACAAATACACAACAAGCCTTGCAAATCTTACTGAAGAGCAGAGAGAATATGCTCTTGATCAGATTCCTCTTGATCTCTATGCTGAAATTGCAGGTATGGATCATCTCTACTTCTTCTCTTATCATTCAACAGGAAATATGCTTGATAATGTGCAGGAGCTTTATGAGCTTATTCAGACTGCTAAGGAAGAAACAGGTCACGACAAGGTTAACCTTGTTCCCATAAGCCAGGGCGGCTCCGTAGAAAATGCTCTTATGCAGTATTATCTTGACAACGGTCTTGAATTTGCAGATGACGTAAACCGTGTATGCTACGTTGTTCCTGCTGCTGACGGTGCTTCCGTGCTCGGTGATATTTACCATTACGGTCTTCTTGACGATGATGATGCCCTTTACGGCTATATGTTCCCCTCGCTTCTTGATAAGGATCAGGAGATGCTCGCATACCTTATCAATCTTATTCTCCGTATTCTTCCCAATGCAGATGTAAACAATATTATAGATACTGCGGTGCATGTGCTTATTGAGGATTATCTCGAATACTGTACAATGCTCTGGGCTCTTGTTCCTTCAAAGGATTATCCCGAATGCCGTGAAATGTATCTTTCAGATCCTGAGGATGAAATTGTACGAGAACAGACTGATTGGTACTACAATGCTCAGGTAAATTCAAGAAAATATATTCTTGAATTACAGAAAAAAGGTGTTGAATTTTTCGACATTGTGGATTATAATGTTACAATGTACCAGATCGTTGATTGCTGGGATGACGTAAATGCAGACGGTATTATCCATCTCGATTCCGAATCCTTCGGTGCAACAAGCGTTGCAGTAAATAAGTCTCTTCCCGATGATTACGTGCAGGCAAATACATACTGTACAGACCCCTCACATAATCACATTGACGAAGCAAGACTTGTTGATGCTTCCACGGGTATTCTTTGTGAATCAACGTTCTATTTCAAAAATCAGAATCACGAGCAGACTGCACGTAACGACGTTATTATGCGACTTGCCATAAGAATTCTTACGGACGAGACCTTTGAAAACGTTTATTCCGATCCTGCATTCCCTCAGTTTAACTATGCACGTGACTCAAGAGGCACTATCAATAAGTACAACCTCTGGAAGGACTATGATACCTCAGGACTTTCCCCTGAGGATGCCGCTGAGTTCGAGTATGCCCTGAGCGAGGTGGAAAAGGCCATCAACAGCACTTGTATGCCTACTGAAGAATTCAATGCTGCAAAGGACAGATTCGATAAGGCTGTTGATAAAGTAGTATACGGCGAAACTGCAAAGGAAGAAGAGCCCGATTTCTTTACGGCAATTCTTTCAAAGCTTCTCAAGTTCTGGAGCGATGTAATGCTCTTCTTCTTCGGAGGCAAGGGCTTCTCGGAAATATTCTGGTTTATCTAAAAATTTTTAACACAAAGGAGAAACAGATTAATTATGAGTTCAGTTTTCACAGCATTTATGTATAAGCTTCTCACGATGTTTATTTCATTCACTATGCTTTTCGGTGCAGGTATTGCCGAGCCCGGCACAGATGACCCCATCAAGGTAAATGAAGAAGCAAAGATGACCGCTGTTCTCTGGGGTGACACTCAGCTTTCAGACTACGATGCAAAGAGACATCAGTATTCAAAGAATGCTTTAATTGACCTTTCCAATGCAGAGGGTAATTTGGATGCACTTGTTGTGGCAGGTGACGTTACAGAAAACGGCAAGGGTGCTGAATATCAGCTTCTTCTTGAATACCTTTCAGTTGCAGAAAATGTTGACAATCACATTTTTGCCGTAGGTAATCACGATGTAAGACTCAGAGCATATTCTCAGGTTGTAAGCACTTTTAATGAGTTCTGTAATGCAGCAAATGAAAACTTCGCAGATAATGCAAAGTATTATAAGGAAGGCAAGCTTTCCTATACTTATGAAGTAAACGGATACACATTCATAGTTCTCGGTACAGACAAGGTTGTTTTTGAAGAATCCTACATTTCCGATGAAGCTCTTACTTGGTTTGACGCAGAACTTCAGAAGGCAACTGCTGACGGCAAGCCCGTATTCGTAGTTGTTCACCAGCCTCTCAAGAAAACACATCAGGTATGGCAGGCATGGAATTCCCCCGGGGATAAGGCAGGTACAATTGGTGCTCAGAGCGATGCTCTTCAGGCAACTATGGAAAAGTACAACAATGTATTCTTCATTACTGGCCACCTTCACATGGGCTTCAGCCATGAATGGTCAATCCACAAGACCGGTAAGTATGAAGGCAATGAAGGTAACGTTACATTGGTAAACCTTCCCGGTATCGGCCCCAAGAATGCTGACGGTGAGTATAACAACTCCGGCACAGGCTACATTATGGAAGTGTATGAGGACAGAGTTGAGTTTATCGCAAGAGACTTCAATCTCGGCAAGTATGTTCCCGAACACAACGATACTGTTTACTTTAAATAATTAGAACTTAAGCTGCTTGTCAACTTTTTACAAAAAAGCTGTTGACAAGCAGTTTTTTATCTGTTATAATATCGCAGTTGTATAAAGTTACAACTATCCTTGCCCCGAAATAAAGGGGCCAATGTCCAGAAGGAGGTGCATCTAAATGGCAAAGTATGAAACCGTAGCAGTATTCTCACTTAAGAACGGTGAAGAGAAGGCTAAGGAGCTCGTTGAAAAGTTCAAGGCTCTTATCGAAGCTAACGGCACAATGGAGGCTGTAGATGAATGGGGTACTCGTAAGCTTGCTTATCCCATCAACTACGAAACAGACGGTTATTATGTGCTCTACACATATGACGCAGACGTAGCTTTCCCCGCTGAACTTGACCGTGTATTCAACATCACAGACGGCGTTCTTCGTTCTCTTATTGTTGCAAGATAAGGAGATTTTAGTATGTTGAATTCAATCATTATTATGGGCAGACTTACTGCAGACCCCGAACTTCGCTCCACAAGCTCAGGTTTATCCGTAACTTCTTTCACAGTTGCAGTTGACCGCGGCTATGTAAAGGCAGGAGAGGAAAAGAAGGCAGATTTTATCCCCGTTGTTGCGTGGAGACAGACTGCTGACTTTGTTTCAAAGTATTTCCGCAAGGGTTCTATGATTGCTGTCCAGGGCTCACTTCAGAGCCGCAGTTATGAGGATAAGAACGGAAATAAGCGTGTAGCTTATGAAATAATTGCAGACCAGGTAAGCTTTTGCGGTTCAAAGGCTGACTCAGGTACCGGCAGTTACGATTCTGTAAGTCCTTCATCTTATAATAACAGCAGCGCTGATGATTTTTCATCTGTTGTAGAAGATGATGATTTACCCTTCTGATTCCTTTAAGATTTTTTAAGGAGGATATTAGTAATGGCTTTTGAAAAGAAAGATAACAAAGGCGGTCGCCCCATGAACAGAAAGAGCCGTAAGAAGGTTTGTACTTTCTGCGTAGAAAAATCTGATTTTATCGACTACAAGGACAGCCAGAAGCTTCGTCGTTTTATGTCTGAAAGATCCAAGATTTTACCCCGCAGAGTTACAGGCACTTGCGCTGCTCATCAGAGAGAGCTCACTGTAGCTATCAAGCGTGCCCGTCACCTTGCTCTTATTGCTTACATCAGCGACTAAGATTTTTTCCGCATCTTTACGATGCGGATTTTTTTTTGCATAAATTTTGCCCTTTTACGAAAAATATCCGTGAAAGGGCGTGTTTTTATGAAAAAAGCTGTTCCCGATAAGGAATATAGTGAAAAAGTGCAAAAGCTTACACCGAATTCTCCTATAATTAAAGATTGTCTGTCTGCATTTCTTTTCGGGGGATTTATGTGTGTTTCGGGAGAAGTGCTTTTTAATCTCTATAACAGTCTTCTGACCGATGAAAAGGTGTCAAGAACAGCAGTTTCAATAACTGTTATTGTTCTTACTGCAATTCTTACCGGAATCGGTGTTTATGACAGAATTGCGAAGGTGGCAGGTGCGGGACTTTCCGTTCCTATAAGCGGCTTTGCAAACTCCGTCTGTTCACCTGCTATTGAGTATTCCACGGAGGGACATATTCTCGGCACGAGTGAAAAAATGTTTTCCCTTGCAGGTGCAGTTATTGTTTACGGCTGCTCCCTGGCTTCACTTTACGGAATGATATACTATTTCTTTCTCGGAGGTAACGTATGACGGGAAGAGTAATCGAGTTGAAAAATAAGCCTTGTGTTATAGCGTCCGCTTCAAGTGTCGGAAAAACCGAAAGCGAAGGCCCCTTGAAGGATGAATTTGACGTGGTTTTTCCTGATGACGGAATAGGGCAGTCCTCCTGGGAAAATGCGGAAAGTGAGCTTATGTTCACGGCTGTCAGTAAATGTCTTGAAAAATCAGGTCTTTCCGAAAGGGATATAGGCATTATTTTTGCAGGGGATCTTATAAATCAATGCACCTCAAGCACCTATGCAATAAGGGGCTTTGATACCCCCTTCGGCGGACTGTACGGAGCCTGCTCAACTATGGCATATTCTCTTGCCCTCTCTTCAATAATGGTTGACGGGGGATATTCCGGTTATGCGCTCGCTGCAACCTCCTCTCATTTCTGTTCAGCTGAAAAACAGTTCAGATATCCCCTTGAATACGGCAGTCAGCGTGCCCCTGCCTCACAGCGGACAGTTACGGGTTCAGGTGCGTTTATTATAGGAAAATGCAGACGTCCCGATATTATAATACCACGTGTTCAGCTCGGCATTATAACCGATGCAGGAATAAACGATACCTCAAATATGGGTGCAGCAATGGCACCTGCGGCGGCAGAGTCCATAGCGTCATTTCTTGAAGAAACTAAGACAAAGCCGACGGATTATGATCTAATTCTCACGGGTGACCTGGGAAAGGTCGGCAGTGATCTGCTGAAGGATTATCTTTATACAAGAAAAAGTATTGATATATCGCAGGTGCACAATGACTGCGGACTTATGATTTATGACATAAATTCTCAGGACGTTGATTCGGGCGGCTCAGGCTGCGGCTGTTCCGCTGTGGTTACTGCTTCTCATATTATGAGATTAATGCGTGAAAGAGAGCTTAATAAGGTGCTTTTTGCGGGCACGGGTGCACTTATGTCACCGCTTATTTCCCTGCAGGGGGAGACGATTCCTGCAATTGCCCATATAGTTGAATTCAATACGGTGAGGTGACGAAATGGATAGCAGCAAACTTCTTGATATGGCGGTAAAGGGGAGTACAATCCTTAATTCTGTCAGGAAAATCAACAAGGCTATGAATACCTACCGAGCGTTTTCTTATGCAGTAGCAGGGCTTGTAATAGTGATAAATATTATCGGACTTGTCAATACAATCAGACAATAAAAAATGGGGATGTAAAAAACTTTCACTTTTTACATCCCCGTTAATTTTATTTGTCGGAGAGAGCTTTGCTTACAGTATTGCTTATCAATTCCGAAGCGAAGGATTCTATAGTTTTTATGCACTGAGGCTTTGTATCGAATTCAGTTTTTATTTTCGGCAGAGCATTAGCTGTCATATCGCAAAGCTCAGGATAATTTTTTCTTTCGCTGTTCGGACGCTCAATGAATTTTCTGATTGCCAGGGCAAAGAAGCTGTTAAAGGTTTTTTCTGCTTCTCCGCCTTCCTCTTCTGCAATATTCATAAGGGAAACGAAGGCACGGAGTACGGTGGTTGTTTCTGTTTGTGCATCGGAAGGAATGTCCGAATCGTCAAAAATATCACGGTTGCCGTGTTTACCGTCAGAAAGTCCGAGCAGGTAGTCAGTTGTTACATTATAATAAAATGCTGCCTTTTTTACAAAGTCAAGGTTACATTCACGGATTCCTTTTTCATAGTGGGATAACAGTGCCTGAGAAACACCGAGGGCAGCTGCAGCATCCTTCTGAGTTATATTCTTTTCTCGTCGGAGTGAAGAAATTTTTGATGCAAAACCGATACTCATTGATTACACCTCTTGATTTTTCGGATAATCTCTATATAATATAGATATATTATAACATCAAAATTTTATTTGTAAATAATAAGTAGGTGAAAGCTTTATGCGAGGATATAAAATACATCTCATCCGCCACGGCCTTTCTGAAGGGGCGGAGGAAGGAAAGTATATAGGAAGCTCCGATGTTTCCCTGACCGAATACGGCAAAAAACAGCTCAGGGATATGATGGCTGAATATGAATACCCCGATGCTGAAATTGTTATTTCGAGCCCCCTTAACCGTTGTCTTGAAACTGCAAAGCTTCTTTATCCCAATAAGAATCCCGTGATTTTTGATGACCTTTCGGAGTATGATTTCGGTGAGTTTGAGGGACAGACGGCAGAGGAGCTCAATTCCGACCCTGCATTTACGGAATGGATAAAGGGCGGAGAGGATGCAAAGGCTCCCTTCGGTGAATCCAACGGTGAGTTCAGAGACCGTGTTTGTAAGAGCTTTTTCAATATCGTTGAGGGTATTCTTAAAACCGAGCCCCGTTCGGTTGCCGTAATCACCCACGGCGGTGTTATTATGACACTGATGCAGTATTTCGCATTTCCCGAAAGACCTATGCACGAGTGGATGATGCCCAACGGCTGCGGTTATACCCTTAATGTTGACCGCCGTATATGGGAAAACTTCAACAGGGCAGAGGCATTTGCGGAAATACCCTTTAAGCCCTTTGATTATAAAGAGGATGAGCCTTATAACGAGGACTGGGATGGGGAGATTGACCCCGAGGAATTCAAGGGCTTTTATACACCTCAGGAGGACAGATAATGATTACTCAGGAAAAAATTGACAGAATAAATTTTCTTGCAAGAAAGTCCAAGGCTGAGGGACTGACGGAAACAGAAAAGGCAGAGCAGGATAAGCTCAGACGGGAATACATTGACGCCTATAAGGCAAATTTAAGAGCACAGCTTGATAATACCGTAGTTGTCCGTCCCGACGGCTCAAAGGAAAGACTTTCAGATAAAAAGAAAAAGTAAAAAATCATAACAAAAACGAGGTCAGAAAATGACCTCGTTTTATTTGTATTTGTCGGGTTTTAACTTTGGAATAAAATCATAAACATCATTAGATGCAGGCGGAGCAAACTGTATGTCCTCAACGGGCTTCGGAACAAATTCCTCGCTGTTTGCCGTAGGTAAAGGTCCTGCAAGACCCGTATCCGGTTTGTCCGATACTCTGCCGTATTTCAATGCCTTTTCGTCTTTGTTTTTCCTTTTCATAATATCACCTGTTAATATTATGAACGAAAAGGAGTGATTTATTCCGAAATGCCGAAAATATTTTTTGCGTTTTCGTGAGTTATGTCAAGCAATTCCTGAGTGCTGATGCCCTTTAATTCTGATATAAAATCAGCGGTAACGGAAATCAAGGAAGAATCGTTTCTTTTGCCCCGGAAGGGAACGGGTGTCATATAAGGACAATCCGTTTCAAGCACAAGGCTTTCGAGAGGTACGTATTTTGCTACCTCAACAGGCTTTTTTGCATTCTTAAATGTTACGGCACCGCCAAGACCTATATGCATTCCTAAGCTTACTATATCCTTTGCCATTTCCACGCTTCCGGAAAAGCAATGAACAATACCCTTGGGGGTGTACTTTTTCAGAAGCTTCAGAGTATCCTCGTGAGCCTCTCTGTCGTGGATTATGACGGGAAGCTCCAGTTCTTTAGCAAGAATCAGCTGTTTCTCAAAAATGTCCTTCTGAATGTCTCTCGGAGAAAAATCGTAGTGGTAATCAAGACCGATTTCACCGATTGCAACACATTTCGGGTGCTTTGTAAATGCCCGTAATTCTTCAATAAAGCCCTCTTTTGCATCCTCTGCCTCGTGAGGGTGAATACCTGCGGCAAAGTAAATATAATTGTATTTGTCGGAAATATCAGCCAATTTTCTGCAGGAATTTATGTCTGTACCGCAATTGACAACGTGACTTATGCCTTTTGACGGAAGACCTTCAAGAAGCTCTGTCAGGTCCTCCGAAAAGCTGTCGTCATCATAGTGTGCGTGAGAGTCAAAAATATTATTATACATATTTATCTGACCTTTGAGCCTGCAGGAATACCGTCAACGAAAATTACCTTAACATCATCCTCGCTGCAGTCGGCCGCAAGAATCATTCCCTGACTTTCAATACCGCAAAGGGTTGCAGGCTTTAAGTTGGAAACAAGAATAATCTTCTTGCCGATAAGGTCCTCGGGCTTGTACCATTTAGCGATACCGGAAGCAACCGTTCTGTTGCCTGCACCGTCGAAAACGGTGAGCTTGAGAAGCTTTTTCGCCTTTTTAACAGGCTCGCAGTCAACAATTTCGGCAACTCTGAGGTCCACCTTTGCGAAATCCTCAATGCCGATTTTTGCAACGCCCTCAATTTCTGCCGCATTCTGTGCAGCAGCCATCTTTTCCTTCATTTCCTTTTCAATTTCAGCGAGCATTACTGCTGCATCAATTCTGTTGAAAAGGGGAGTGGGAGCTGCTACCTTTACACCGGGCTTTGCTGCGCCGAAGGTGAGAATGCTCTCATAAGAAGCCTCGTCGCAGTTAATCTGAGAAAGAATTGCCTTCCCGGTGTCGGGCATAAAGGGAGAAAGCTCAACTGCAATAATTCTGATAGCTTCAAGGAGATTATAAAGAACAGTTGAAAGTCTTTCCTTGTTTGCCTCGTCCTTAGCGAGTGCCCAGGGAGCAGTTTCGTCAATATACTTGTTGCTTCTCTTAGCGGAATTAATAACTGCTTCAACGGCATCTGCAATTCTGAACTCGTCAAATGCCTTTTCCATTACGGGAAGGGCAGAGAGAATGTCAGCCTTGAATTCATCGTCAAGAGCTTCTGCTTTATCATTACAGGGAAGCACACCGTCAAAATACTTGTTAATCATTGCAACTGTTCTGTTTACAAGATTTCCGAGAGTATTTGCAAGGTCGGAGTTGAATCTTTCGATTATTGTTTCATAAGAGATTGAGCCGTCTGTT
>JAZNAI010000257.1:0-4975 GCA_045586465.1 Acutalibacteraceae bacterium
AGAGCTTCAAGGAAGAAAAGCTTGAGGTAATTCTCCGAGACCAGGGTAAATGTATTCTCTGCGGTCTTTGTGTAAGAGCCTGCGAGGATTTAGCTCATCAGGGCATTTTAGGTCTTGTGGGCAGAGGCTTTGATACTGTTATAAGACCCGAGTTCAGAAACATTGATATTAAATCAATCTGCGCCGACTGCAAAAAATGTGCAGATGTATGTCCTACGGGCGCATTAAAAATTATTAAATAACAACAGAAAGCGAAGGTATCCACCCCTTCGCTTTTTGTATAAGCAATTTAATGGCCCAGCCGTTAAAAGGTCGGAATTCGGAGAATAAAGTACGGTAGGGGCGGGTTTTCCCCGCCCGTTACATAACTTTTGTAACTTTCGTTTGCAAAAAAATAACAACCCTCGGAAACGGGAGGGGAGACCCCTCCCCTACGATACATACGGCAAATTATCCGTTAAATTATGATTTATCGTTTGCATCTGCGTTTTTTTGTGATAAAATAAAAATATCAACTGAAAGGCTTACGATTATGAAGGATTACATTAACAATGTGCTTTCTCCCTTGCTGCAGGGAGACGGAGGCTATATTGAATACCTTGAAGAAACGAACGGCACCGTGACCGTGCTTGCCCGGGGCGAATGCTCAAAATGCCACAAGCTTGACCTATGCCTTAATTGGTGTGAAGATAGGATTCGGAAAGATCTGAGCAAAGAAATAAAGCTCACCGCAGTAAGAAAAAAGCCCTTTTTCTGGGATAAGTGAGGTAAATTATGGCACATATAAAGGTTGTCAGACGCTCAATGCGTCCCGAAGAATATATAAGTCTTCGCTACGGATGGCTGAAAAACAGCATTTACGGAAAAATGTATGAGCTGTCTCCTGTTTACGTTCGTGAAGCGCATCAGATATCAGAAAATGAATACGATTTTTATGATGAGGATTTCCGTCTTCTTCAAAAAGGGGACACCTATTTCTCCCCTGACGGCAGTGCTTTTCTTAAATGCGAAGCAGAGATTCCCGAAGAATTAAAAGGCAAGGATATTTATTTTTACTTCAAAACAGCAAGTGAAATGATAGTGAAAATAAACGGCAAATTTGCAGGCGGTGTTGACCCGAACCGTGAAAGAATTCCCCTTTCGGCTTTTATTGATGGGGACAAGATTTTAATCGAAAAAGAAGGCTTCAACCGTTCAAAGCCCGACGACGAAAGAAATCCCGAAACCCTGGCACGCCGCGGCTGCCGCCAGGAATTTACGGGACTTTATCTCACCACAGTCAACGAGCATATTCAGTCCTTATGCTACGACCTTGAAATCTTTACTGATATAATTTCAAGCGGTCAGTTCCCCGAGGAATACGTAAATATCGTAACGGATAAGCTTGACAAGGCACTGAATCTTATTGATTATGATAATATTACGGAAGCTGATGCAAAAAGAGCAATTGATTTTATAGAAAAAAACATCTATGCAGACAAAACCTTCCGTTCATCGGGCAAGGTTGCCCTTGTTGGTCACTCACACCTCGATATAGCTTACTACTGGCGCAGGATTCACGCTGTTCAGAAGAACCTCAGAACTGTTCTTATTCAGATGCGCCTTATGGATACATACCCCGATTTCCGCTATGCCCACACTCAGGCCTATACCTATGAAACAATCGAAAAATACTATCCCGAGGTATTCCGAGAACTCAAAGAAAAAATAAAATCGGGCTCCTTTGAAATCGTCGGAGCTATGTATGTTGAGCCTGACTGCAACGTGCCCTCCCCTGAAAGCCTTATCAGACAATGCCTTTACGGTCAGCACTATTTCAGGGAGAAGTTCGGTATAACGGTAGATTCCTGCTTCCTGCCCGATGTCTTCGGAAATAGCTGGATTTTACCGCAGATTCTTAAAAAAAGCGGTGTAAATTACTTCATATCCAACAAAATGAGCACCTGGAATGACACAAACCGCTTCCCCCACAACAATTTTATATGGCGCGGAATTGACGGTAGCGACGTTTATGCCTCGGTTCCTCCCACCCACTTTATCACCTGGAACGAGCCCTCTCAGGTAGTTGAAAACTGGGAAGCCTTCCAGGACAAGCACACAGACACAGAAACTCTTTCAATGTTCGGCTACGGAGATGGCGGCTCGGGAGCAACAGAAGAAATGCTTGAGCTTATGCACCGCTTCGAAAAGCTTTCCGTTATGCCCGAAACACGCCACGTGACGGTAAAGGAATTCCTTCACGATAATTTTAACGAGAATCACAGCTTCGATGTGTGGGACGGTGAATTATACCTCGAAATGCACCGTGGAACGTTTACAACAAAATCCGACATCAAGAAATTCAACCGCTATCTTGAAAACCGCTTCCGCCTTGCGGAAATGCTCTCTCTCATAAGAGAAAAAAACGGCAAGCCTTATCCGAAAGAGGAAATCAAAGAGCTTTACAAGAAATTCCTCGTTAATCAGTTCCACGACATTCTCCCCGGCAGTCACATTACTCCCGTTTTCAGAGACTGCATAAAGGACTACGAAGAAATTGATGCCGAATTGGATAAAATTATCGGCACAGGTGACACACTCTTCAATTCACTTAATACAGAGAGAAATTCTGTTGAATTTATTGAAAATGAAGACGGAATATTTGAAAGAGAAGGCAAAATGGGTCTTTACTGCAAAATTGCTTTTGCTCCTCTCTCCCACGGCAGATTTGAACTTACCGATAATGATACTGCGTGGTTCAAATTCCGTGACGGTATACTTGAAACTCCCTTCTACAAGGTTATTCTCTGTCCCGACGGAAGCTTTTCTTCCCTTTACGATAAGGAGCTTGAAAGAGAGTTCACGGACGGTGACTTCAATAAGCTCAAAATTTACGACGACCGTCCCGGTATGTACGATGCCTGGGATATCCTCCCCGACTATAAGGATAAAGAACTCTCCCTCGGAATTAACGTACCCCTTCATTTCGTAAAAGCAGACGGCGAAACAGCTGAATTTTCGGTAACTCACAAAACAGAAAAATGCCGTTGGGAAAGAAAAATACGCTTCTTCCGTTCAAGCCGTAAAATTGAAGTTGAAAATATTGTAGATTGGAATGAGTTCCACCGCCTTATGAAGGTAGCCTTCAACTGTAATATTCTGACCCGTGAGCTTGTCTGTGACACGGGAGCAGGCTTCATTAAGCGTGAAATGCACCGCAACACCACCTGGCAGAAGGCACGCTTTGAATGCTGTCATCACAAGTGGTTTGATATCAGCGAAACAGGAGGCGGTGTAGCAGTTATAAATGACTGCAAATACGGTGTGGGCGTATCCGAAAAGGAAATCACCCTGTCCCTTCTCAGAGCCACAGAGCGTCCCGACCCCTTATCCGATTTAGGTCATCATAATTTCACCTATGTAATTCTTCCCCACGGCGAAATGTCTTACGGTGAAATCAATACTGAAGCACTTATATTCAATACTCCTCTCGTCAAAACAGACAAGCTTTCAGTCCCCGAAGAGTGGACTGCTGACGGAAAGCTCGTTCTTCAGAGTGTGAAAAAAGCAGAAAAATCCGATATGACAGTTCTGCGTTTTGCAGAATGTGCAGGCTCAAGAGGAACACTTCACTTCCCCCGTCCCGTAAAGCTTCTCAATTTCCTTGAAGATATTGAAGCTGAAACAGATTCCATAGACTTCAAGCCCTTTGAAATCATCACAGTCGGTATATAGAAAAAAGCTCCCGAAGAAATTTCTTCAGGAGCTTTAATTATTAATTATTCAATCAGAAAATGTTCTTGATCATTGCGAATACCATTTTAAACCACGCAACAAACTTTGTCATATCATCTGTTGTTCTGGAATAAGCCTGATATCTGTAAAGGGCCTCTTCATCATCACCGTATACATCAAAATAACCGAGTGTATATGTCTCATATTCCTCGGGAGCATTTTCGTCAAGCACAAATACTCTTGAGCCGACGGTTTCATCGTTGTAGGAGCTGAAGCCTACACCGGGAGTGTTGATGATGTCAATTCCCTTATAAGGAATAACAAAATCGTTCTTGTGGTCGTGCCCGCAAACTGTTGCAAGGACATCGCCCTGCTGCAGGAATGCCCGGAACTGACCGTTGTTGTAGTTGGGAGGACAGGGATTCTCGTGAAGATGGCCTTCTACCCCCTCGGGAAGAGTAAGGAATTTATCTCCCTGCTGAATTGATTCGGGAGTACCCTCTTCACACTCAACGAGAGCATCATAAATTTCGGGAACAATAATGTGCTGGAAGTTAATGGAGGGAACGGGCTTTCCGCCGTTCTGAGCCTTAAGAGCCTCTGAGGTCTCAACGTACCACGCAATCTGCTCCTTGGTTGTGCAGGCATATCCGCCGAGATCGTTTTCTGTGTTATAAGTACCCGAGTCTGTCATCCAGATATTGAAAGCAATTCTTTCACCGTCAGAAGACATTATGGGAAGATTGTAGGTTCCGCAGCCGGGAAGAGAATCGCCTTCGTTATAACCTACGAAGCAATCATATGACTCGTAAACTGACATCTGAAAATCCTTGTCAGCAAGTGCACTTTCGTCATCGTGGTTACCGAAAACTGCAGCAACAGGAATACCGGCCTTTTCAAAGATGCTCATATACTCATTAATAGCAGCACGGGTAATAACCTTTGTTGTTGTGCTTCCGCCTGAAATGTTATCGCCTGTAAGAACGATAAGGTCGGGCTGAACCATTGCTATAGTATCCTTAAGAAGCTTCTTTGTGATTGTCATAAGGGGATATCCATCCTGAATATCAGCAAAGTTAAGGATTGTGAATTTACCGTCATCACCGAACTTGAGTGCATCGTCTGTTTCGGCAGCAGAAGCAAAAAGAGCTGAGCAGGAAAGAACCATAAGAGCACTTAAAAGAACTGCAAAAAACTTTTTCATTTTCATAGTTTTCCTCTTCTTTCTTAATAAATTTTATAGATCACTATGCGAGTATAT
>JAZNAI010000258.1:0-8260 GCA_045586465.1 Acutalibacteraceae bacterium
GATAATCGGATTCGAACCGATGGCCTCCAGGGCCACAACCTGGCGCTCTAACCAACTGAGCTATACCCACCATACAGACGGTGTGCTTCACACACCGCTTGTGTATTATATAGTAATAAAATGCTTTTGTCAATAGGAAAAGCCGAGTTTTTTCTCATTTTTTTAACCACGTTGCAGGGGAGAAGCAGAGAAGCAGAGGGAATATCTCAAGTCTGCCGAGAAGCATTGCCGCTGTGAGTATCAGCTTTGAGAAAACAGAGTATTCCGAGAAGTTTCCTGCGGGACCCACAACACCGAGTCCGGGGCCTATATTATTAAAGCAGGCTACGGTTGCGCTGAAGTTTGTTTCAATGTCAAAGTTATCTATGCTCAAAAGAAGGAAAATCACAACCACAGAAGCAACATATACCGTAAGATAGGAGTTTGCGCTTGAAAGGGTCTGTTCATCAAGACGCTTGCCCTCAAGCTTCAGCGTTCTTACGCTTCGGGGATGAAGAAGGCGGTGAAGCTCTCTTCTCATACCCTTGACAAGAATAATCACACGGGAGACCTTGAGACCGCCGGCTGTGGAGCCTGCACACGCACCCATAAACATAAGAATCAGAAGAAGTGTCTTTGAAAAGCCGGGCCACAGATTGAAATCTGCCGTGGCATAGCCTGTGGTGGTCATAACAGAGGAAACCTGGAAGGCGGAAAGCCTCAGAGCCTCCGAGAGTCCCTCACAGCTGTCATAGATATTAAAGGTAATAAGAGCACAGGAGACGACCCCAACGCCAACATATACCCAGAGCTCTGAGCTTCTGAAAACGGATCTGATGCGTTTTAATAAAATGAGATAAAAAAGATTGAAGTTAATGCCGAAAATGAACATAAACACCGCAATTACCCATTGAATTGCAGGGGAGTATGAGCCTATTGAATCGGCTTTTACTCCGAAGCCTCCCGTGCCTGCAGTACCGAAGGTATGCACGACAGCTTCAAATAAAGGCATTTTGCAAAGTACGAGAATAACGATTTCAGCAAGGGTCAGAACAATATAAATAAGATAAAGAATCTTAGCGGTTTCCTTTGCCTTGGGAACAAGCTTATCCACTATGGGACCGGGCATTTCCGCACGCATAATGTGAATTGAACGGTCGGGAAGCTCCTGAGAGAGTGCAAGGACGAATACAAGAACACCCATACCGCCTATCCAATGGGTGAAGCTTCGCCAGAATAAAAGTCCCTCGCTCATTCCTTCTATATCCGTGAGAATTGAAGCGCCTGTTGTGGTGAATCCGCTGACTGTTTCAAACAGCGCATCAAAAAAAGAGGGGATTTCACCTGAAATTACAAAGGGAAGACAGCCTATAACGGACATTATTATCCACGCAAGGGAAACTATAACAAAGCCTTCTTTGGAATAAATACGTTTGTTATCCGTTTTGCAGAGAAATATCAGAGGAAGGGCTATAATTACCGCCACGGCTATTGTTATAAGAAAAGCCGGGGTGCAGCTGTTGCCGTACATAATACTGACAATAAGCGGGAGAACAAGAAGGGCTGCTTCTGCCCACAGAATTTTTCCGAGAATACTGAGAACTATTTTTTTGTTCATATAAAAAGTCCCCTTATCTCATTATGTCTGACAGGTCCTGGAGTCTCTTCTGTCCTGCAATAACAATAACACGGTCACCGGGCAGAATGACATCATCACCTGCGGGAATAATTGCAGTTCTGCCCCTGATGATACCTGCAATAAGTATCTGATCCTTAAAGGAAAGATTTTTAAGAGGCGTCTGCACACCTGCAAAGTCAGGACTTACCTTGAATTCAAGAGCTTCGATATTTGAATCCATAAGCTTGTAAAGAGTCTCTATTTTGCTGCCCATGGAGTTTTTAAGGGCACGGGCGTATCGTGTGAGTATGTTTGCAATTATTCTTTTGGGAGAAACTGTACAGTCAATTCCCATATCATCGGCAATCTCCCGGAGCTCATCACGGTTTACCTTGGTGATAACCTTAGGTACGCCCTTTCTCTGAGCAAAGTATGAAATAAGAATATTTTCCTCGTCTATACCCGTAAGTGCAACGAAAGCATCAGTATTTTCAATTCCTTCTTCAAGAAGCACCTCCTGCTGGGTACCGTCTGCATGAATCATTGTGACCTGGGGGAGAAGCTCGCTTATTTCCTCGCATCTTTCAAGATTCTGTTCAATTATTTTTACATCGTTTCCTGATGCAAGAAGCCTTTTTGCAAGGTAGTATGCAATTCTGCTTCCTCCGAGAATCGTAACATTTTTCGTCTGCTTCTGTATAAGATTGAGCTCCTTAAGGAACTTTATGATTTCCGTCTGATTTGCGGTAACGCCTATTTTGTCACCGCCCTTTAAGGTGAAATTACCCGAGGGAATAAATACCTTGCCTTCACGCTGTACTGCACAGACAAGGAAATTTGCCTTGAATTTACCTCTCATTTCACTGAGGGTCATTCCGTCAAGACGGCTGTCGGGCTTTAATTTAAGCTGAATCATTTCAAAGTTACCGCTGGAGAAATTTTCAATTTTCACAACGGAGGGCATTTTGAGAATGTTGTAAAGCTCCTGTGCAGCTGCATATTCGGGATTTATTGGCATAGAAAGGGAAAGAGTCTGCTTCATAAAGCTGAGCGATTTGTCGTTATAGTCTGTTTTTCTTATTCTTGCAACAGTATGCTGGGCTCCCATTTTTTTTGCAAAGAAGCAGCTGAGCATATTGAGCTCATCCGAATTCGTAACGGCAATGAACAGCTCTGCCTTACCGGCAGATGCCTCATCGAGAACGTCTGAGTCTGCACCGTTTCCGCATACACACATAACATCATATATATTATTGATTTCCTCAAGCACCTTTCTGTTTGTGTCAATAACCACAATGTCGTGCTCTTCGGATGCAAGACTTTCTATTAAGGCTGTTCCTATCTTTCCGCAGCCGACAACTATAATTCTCATATAATCAACCCCTTTCGGTTTAGGGTATTATACACCATTGTTATTCATAATTCCATACTTTTTTTTGAAAATTGAATAAATTGACAATATGAGCCGATTTATCGTATAATAAAAAAAACGGCAAAGGAGGATTTTATGGCAGAATATAAAAGTCCCTTTATTGAAGAAAGAGCTGATCCGTTCATTGCAAAAGGTGAGGACGGCACCTTTTATTTTACCGCCTCTTACCCTGCCGTAGGTGATGAGCTTCACGGCTATGACAGAATCATTTTAAGAAAAAGCGATACTGTCAGAGGTCTTGCTGTCTCAGAGGAGAAAACCGTGTGGACGGCACACGAAAGCGGAATTATGTCACGGCATATATGGGCGCCGGAGCTCCATTTTATCGGCGGAAAATGGTATATTTTCTTTGCTGCTGCCCGAAGTGAAGACAAATGGGATATAAAGCCTTATGTTCTCAGATGCAGGGAAGATGATCCTTATACCGACAACTGGGAGGAAATGGGTGTTGTGGGAAAAACCGAAGGGGATGAGCTTTCCTTCAGGTGCTTTTCACTTGATATGACCTATTTTGAGCATCGGGGAAAATCCTACCTTATATGGGCGCAGATAGAGGGGGATTCCTCTCTTTTTATGGCTGAAACCACAAAAGAAGAGCCCTGGAAAATTATCACAAGGCCCATACTTTTAAGCCGTCCCGAGTACGATTGGGAAAAGGTGGTATACCGTGTGAACGAGGGTGCATCGGTGCTTAAAACCGAAAAAAAGATATATGTATTCTTTTCGGCATCGGGCACGGGTGCCGAGTACTGCATAGGAAGGCTTGAAGCGGATGCGGATGCTGACCTTATGAAGCCCGACAGCTGGAAAAAGCTCCCTTCTCCCGTGCTTTCAACGGAAATGCTTCAGGGTGAGGCAGGTCCCGGGCATAACTGCTTTGTTGAGGATGAAGAGGGCGAGCTGCTGTTAGTCTATCACGCAAGACCCTCAGCCCATCTTACAAAGGAATGCGGTACGTTTTTTGAGGAATCCCTCTATGACCCCTGCCGTCACGCAAGAATCAGAAAAATAAGGTTCAATGAAAACAATGAACCTGTAATATAAAGGAGAAAATGCTATGTTTAAAGAATTATGGTCTGCAAATCCCCCTGCGCTTTTCGCCGTCATCTGTCTTATAGGCTATTTCTGGGGTATGGCTGTTACGTTTATTGTAAAGCCTCTCAAGAATGCGGAAAGCTTTTCAATCAAGCCTGTTGACAATGCAGGTAAAACGGAAATCCGTGTTTATTACGGCGGTATTTCCTTTGCACTGGGACTTTTTCTTCTGTACCTCACCCTTACTCTCGGTACTGCTTATTATTCACTTATCGGCGGTGTGATTTTTGCCACAACCGTGCTTGCAACAAGAACAATATTCCTTTTTGTTGACAAGGGCTGGAAATGCCCCTATACAAAGCTTGCAATTCCTGCCGAAAGCGCATTTGTTGTTGCTTTGTGGGTATGCTTCTTCCTTGCACAGAAATATGTCTGACAGTAACTCTACCGAATAAAAAACATCGGAGGCACTTCGTAATGAAGAACCTCCGTTTTTTTTTGTTTTTAATTGTTTTTAATTGTCAAGATATGCGAGGGGGCAGGGGAATACCTGCTCATTATTTGTCATATAAGCTACTGCTCTGTCGGGAATATCTGTATTCTTTGCAACTTCCTCATTTTCAATGATACCGTCAGCACCGTAAACAAAGAAGGGTACGTCAGCGCCCGTGTGGCTTCCTATAAGCCATTTGTAATAGCCCTTGGGCATACGGGTAACACCGCCTGTTTCGTGGTCAGCGGTAATAATAACAAGAGTGTTGCCGTCCTTTTCTGCAAAATCAAGAACTGCACCGACGGTTTTGTCAAATTCAAGAACTGCCTTCATTGCGCCTTCGCCGTCCTGATCGTGTGAGCGCTTGTCGATGTGTGCGCCTTCAATCATCATAAAGAAGCCGTCCTCATCCTGACTGAGAATGTCGATAGCTTCAACTGCAAGCTCGGAAAGTGAGGGAGCACCCGTGCCGTTATCCTCGCCCGTCCACATAGCATCGGTATCAAACTGACCGATGGATTTTTCACCGTAGCTGAGGCTTTGTACGTCGGAAAGACTGTCAACAAACACCTTGCCGTTTTCATTGACACGCTGTTCTGTTACGATATCGGGAGCTGCACCGCCCCATATAAGATCAATTTCGGAAACGACCTGCTGATCAAAAATATCTTCCGCAAGGTCACGGTTTCTTACGTGAGCGGAGAATGCAGAGGGAGTAGCACCCATAATTGAGTCAGATGTAAGAATACCCGTTGCCTTGCCGTACTTCATAGCAACGTCGGTAATTGATGCAGGCACCGCAATTGCACCGAGAGGGTCTGTAGGATATACACCGACATAACCGTTTATGGTTCTTCCGCCCGTTGCAAGGGCTGTACCGCCTGCAGCTGAGTCTGTAACGGGTGAGCTTGATGAAGCGGTCTGCTGAGCGCCGTAATATTCCATTCTGTCAAGCATCTGAAGCTGTACTCCGTGTGTGTATTCGGTAGCGTAAAGGTGGTTGAAGCCCATACCGTCACCGATCATAATGATAACGTTTTTAGTGTTCTCTGCTTCATCCGAGGGAGCAATGAAATTAAGTCCGAAGAATGAAGAAAACATAACTACAAAGGACATAATCGAAACGATGATTTTTGTAAACATATATTTTTCTCCTTGTGTTTTATGTAACATTATTTTAACAAAGCCCGTGTATTCTGTCAATGTTCATATTGATTTTTATTCCTGATTTTGCTAAAATATCCGAGGATATGTATGAGGTATGATTTATGGATAAAAGTCTTAACAAAAAAGAACAGACCAAGGGCAGGCTTTCAATTCTTGCAACGGCGCTTTTGTGGGGGCTTGCAGGTGTCTGCGTAAAGTCAATTCCGTGGAATTCCTTTTCCATTATGGCGTCCAGATGCGGAATCGGAATAATAATGTTTGCGTTTTTACGAAAAAGCGTAAAGGTAAAATTCAATAAACACACCCTTTTCGGGGCTGTTATGATGAGTATTACGGGAATACTCTATATGGCGTCAATAAAGCTTACCACAGCCGCTACTGCAATAGTGCTTCAGTACACGGCTCCCGTGTTTGTTTTTCTGTATTCCGTGCTTTTTCAGAAGCAGAAGCCGAAGCTTTCGGAAATATTCATTGTCCTGACAGTTTTCGGCGGATGTGTGCTTTCTTTTATTGATGAGCTTGACCCCACAAAGCTTGCGGGAAATATTCTCGGTCTTCTTTCGGGTATCAGCTTTGCCGCGCAGATTATAGGCTTCAGCGACAAACGCTCCGATTCAAATGACGGAATGTATTTAAGTAACATAATAAGCTTTGTTTTTTGCCTGCCTTTTATGTTTTTCGATAAGAATATGGCATTTTCAAAGGAAATTATTTTCTGGGTGCTGGTTCTCGGTATTTTCCAGTACGGTCTTGCCAATATTTTCTATGCAAAGGGATGCACAAAAATCAACAAGCTTGAAACCTCCCTTATTCTCACGGTTGAGCCCGTTTTTAACCCCATTCCCGTGCTTTTGGTTACGGGTGAAATGCCGGGACCTCTTGCAATTGCAGGCTTTATCATTGTAATCGGCGGAATTACCCTTTACGGTATACTTCCTGCGCTCGAAGAAAGAAAACAAAAAAATAAATCATTGTAAAAAAGTGAAGGAGAAGAATTATGTTTATTACAAATGATATTAAATACGTAGGTGTCAACGACAGAGCAATTGACCTTTTTGAGGGACAGTACATTGTTCCCGAGGGAATGGCTTATAACTCTTATGTTGTTCTCGATGAAAAAATTGCGGTTTTTGATACTGTTGACGGTGCATTTACCGATGAATGGCTCTCTAACATAAAGAATGTGCTTGAGGGAAAAGCTCCCGATTACCTTATTGTTCAGCACATGGAGCCTGACCATTCGGCAAATATCGTGAATTTTATGAATACTTATCCCGAAGCGGTTATTGTATCATCCGCAAAGGCTTATAAAATGATGAAAAACTTCTTCGGTACAGAGTATGAGGACAGAAGAATTATCGTCGGTGACGGTGACACTCTTTCTCTCGGCAAGCATAACCTTACCTTCGTAACTGCACCTATGGTACATTGGCCTGAGGTAATTGTGACCTACGACAGCACTGATAAGGTGCTTTTCTCCGCTGACGGCTTCGGAAAATTCGGAGCTCTTGATGCAGACGAGGACTGGGCTTGCGAAGCAAGAAGATATTACTTCGGTATTGTAGGAAAATACGGCGCACAGGTACAGGCACTTCTTAAAAAAGCGGCAGGTCTTGATATAGAAATTATCTGTCCCCTTCACGGTCCCGTTTTAACTGAAAATCTCTCTTATTATATCGGTCTTTACGATACGTGGTCTAAGTATGAGCCTGAGGAAGAGGGTATTCTCATTGCCTACACTTCAATTTACGGCAATACAAGAAAGGCAGTAAACGAGCTTGCCGCTCTTCTTGAAGAAAAGGGTGCAAAAAAGGTAGTTGTAACTGACCTTGCAAGAAGCGATATGGCTGAAAATGTTGAGGATGCCTTCCGTTACAGCAAAATTGTTCTTGCTACCACAACCTATAATTCCGATATCTTCCCCTTTATGAAGGAATTTGTAAACCACCTTACAGAGAGAAATTATTCAAACCGCATTGTCGGCTTTGTTGAAAACGGCACCTGGGCACCCCTTGCCGCAAAGATTATTAAGAATATGTTCGAAAAGAGCAAAAATCTTACCTTCTGCGAAAATACCGTTTCAATTATGTCCGCTATGAATGAGGAAAACAAGAAGCAGCTTGAGGCGTTGGCTCAGGAGCTTTGCCGCTGAAAAATGTGATATTTTATCAAAAATATCTGTTGATTTTTTACTTTCCTTGGTATATAATATCAAGGAAATATCAGCCGGTGTGATGGAATTGGCAGACGTGACGGACTCAAAATCCGTTGGTAGCGATACCGTGTGGGTTCGAGTCCCACCACCGGCACCAGAAAAAGAAAGACAAGTCGAAAGACTTTTCTTTTCTTTTTCAATGAAATTCGCCTTACGGCGAGTGAAATAGCTACGCTATGAAATATGCTGTCGCATATGAAATATTTGCTTCGCAAATGTTATAGGCGAATTTTATTTCACATTTTGCTATAGGCAAAATATTTCATAATACGTAAGGATTATTTCATATGGCGTAGCAATATTTCATTTTATAAGGACACC
>JAZNAI010000259.1:0-11293 GCA_045586465.1 Acutalibacteraceae bacterium
TGCGCTTATCGGCGGCGGTACCGGTCACATCGGCGACCCCTCACGCAGAACCGATATGCGTTCAATGATGACAAAGGAAACAATCGAACACAACTGCGAATGCTTCAAAAAGCAGATGGAGCGCTTTATTGAGTTCGGTGAGGACAAGGCTGTTATGGTAAATAATGCCGATTGGCTTCTTGACCTTAACTACGTTGAGCTTTTAAGAGAGGTAGGTGCATGCTTCTCAGTTAACAATATGCTCCGTGCTGAGTGCTACAAGCAGAGAATGGAAAAGGGACTTTCTTTCCTTGAGTTCAACTATATGATTATGCAGAGCTACGATTTCCTTGAGCTTTACAGAAAGTACGGCTGTAACCTTCAGTTCGGCGGTGACGACCAGTGGTCAAATATGCTTGGCGGACGTGAACTTATAAGAAGAAAGCTTGACAAGGAATCCCACGCTATGACAATTACTCTTCTTCTTAACTCCGAGGGTAAGAAGATGGGTAAGACCGTAGGCGGTGCAGTATGGCTTGACCCTGACAAGACCTCTCCCTATGACTTCTATCAGTACTGGAGAAACGTAGGTGACGCTGACGTTCTCAAGTGCATACGTATGCTTACCTTCCTTCCTCTTGAGGAAATTGACAAGATGGATTCCTGGGAGGGTGCACAGCTTAATACCGCAAAGGAAATTCTTGCATTCGAGCTTACAAAGCTCGTTCACGGTGAGGAGGAAGCTCAGAAGGCTCAGTCTGCTGCACGTGCTCTCTTCTCAGACGGTGCATCAGTTGCTCCCGAGGCTCCCGTAAAGGATGAGGATTTCCGTGACGGTGCCGTTGATATCCTTACAATGCTTGTTGTATCAGGTCTTACTCCCACCCGTTCCGAAGCACGCCGTGCAGTTGAGCAGGGCGGTGTCACCGTTGACGGTGAAAAGGTAACCGACACAAGAAAGAGCTACACCAAGGAAGAAATCGGCGAAGGCCTTCTTATCAGAAGAGGTAAGAAATCCTTTAAGAAAATAGTTTTAGGCTAAAATATGTAATGCTCCTCGGAAACGGGGAGCATTTATTTTTGTGTTTATAATTCAGTATAAAAAATCATTCCTCAGCTAAGATTATTTTACCTATTCTTCTTATTTCAGCCTGAGTTTCAATGTTGAATTTAACTACGTCTCTCAGCGGAATATTATTGTTTATTACCGACGTATAAAAGCCGTGGTTTTTAAGATTGATTCTTCTTCCGATGCCGAAGGCGTCGTAATTATTCTCGTAAAAAACCTTGTTCAGCGTATCGGTTAAAATTGCCGATAATTTTTCGGCTGATGCTTTTGCAATAAGCTCGGTATCCGATTTTGAAAGACCTCTGAAATGCTCTGACTGAAACTCGGGGATGTCGCACCTGACTCTGAGCTTCAGAGTAAAATATGCCGTTTCATCGGTAAAATCAGTTTTAATTCTCGTTTTGCTGTCAATTATTTCAATGGTTGCAGTACCTTTTTCTGTTTTTACGGTAATATCTCCGTTTCTTATTTCACCGGATATGAGCATAAGCCCCAGCGTCTGCTCGGGTGAAATTACTATTGTGCTTTCATCCTTCCCGAAGACTGCCGTGCCGATTAAATCAACCTCCTTGCCGTTTTTATAGGCATTGTCCTTGATGCCGATAACAGGGCAGTAGGAGGAATCCGTTTCTCCCATTACGGAATTGAGAAAGCGGTAAAGAGGTGTGTTTGTATTTCTGCCCGTATGCTTACTTGATAAAACAGCTGCCTGCAGAATATTTCCTGCCGAGATATTCTTTCCGAAATCGGCGGAAACTACCTCTGAAGCCGTATTTTCGGCAACAGCAAAGAGAATGTCCGTTCTCGTGGTGTATTCACGCCTGAAAAAATCAAGTATTTCGCTCAGCTTCTCCGTTGCCGCCCAAAAGCCGAGAATCAGTATTCTTGCCTGAGAAAACAGGGGAATCTGACCCGTAATAACTGAGATGCTGTTCATAGCCATACCTATTGTTTCACCCTCAAAAAGGTAGCATTTCGTAAGGCTCGGAGCGGAAATCGAATTGCTGTCCGTTCCTGCGGAAAAGGAATCAAGCCCCTCTATTGTGACCTTGTAGGTCCCGTTTTCATAATCAATTCCTATGGCTTCAATTATCAGCCTTTCGTTAAGCTCCACTATTTCAATATTACTGCAGGAGGTAAGAATTATTAGGGTCAGCACTAAAATAATTGCTGTTGCCTTCTTCATATTTTACCCCTCCTTTTCTTTCTGATGGTAAGTGCCGTTATTACGGGAATTATAAGCATAAGCGCTATAAACACGGCATCTACTGCCCGTGATGATACCGTTTCGGAGAACACCGCTACGGTGCGTGACGTCAGAATATATACGGTAAATATTCCCGCTGTTATCATAAAGCAGACGGGAAGTTTTTTTATTTTTCCGAAGCCCTGAGTCAATGCATTCATCCCCGTGTATATAAGAAATGAAACCTGAATAAAGGAGCAAAGCACCCAGATTCCCGTCAGTATATCGTCAAGCCTTTCAAATATTCCGAATTTTGCAATTACCGTCAGCGTATATAACGGAAAAATCTGATCGTTTCCGTATTCCCCCGTAACCCCTGCAAGAACTAAAAGAATCACGGATGACACCGCACAGAATACAGCAGAGAAGCTTAAAGCCGTTTTCCCGATATTTCCGTTAATGTGAGGAGCGGTGATGAAAAGCGTAAGAAGCTCTCCGGCACGTACACTTACGTAAAAGGAAAAGCTTATTAGCGGTGATATGCCTTCCGTCAGCAAGGGACTCAGGTTTTCGTATCTGAATTCTCCCGATACTGAGAAAAGTATAAATACAATGCTTGCCCCAAGTATAAAAAACAGCACGGCAGAGGTTCTTCCGATTGCTTCAATTCCCTTAAGGGAAGCATAAAAGGATGCACCGAGAAGGAGGAAAATCATAATATATAGCTCCGAATTCGGGAACATCACGGTGCTTATAAACAGCTCGAAGCGTGCTGTTCCGATGCCTGCAAACCATATAAATGCAAGAGTATATATTACGGCAATAAGCTTTGAAAGAAACGCAGATTTTTCTCTGAGCGGTATTATAATGCCCTGACTTTCCGTTCTTTTAAGCGTGAAAATGAGAACAAGGCAGTATAAAACTTCGAATAAAAACACCGTAAATGAGGTGAGAATTCTGTCTCCCGAGGGAATATAGCTCGCAGACGGGAGCATAAACGTGAAAAGTGAAATAATTCTGCACAGGAACAGTATTGAAAACATCTGAAAGGAGCTTATTTTACCGATATTTTTCATCAGAATTTCATCTCCCCGATAAGTGTTTCGCCGTTTCTTATTCTTGTCCAGCTTCTTCTTATAAAGGCATCCCTCTGTGCACGCTTAACAAAGGGTGAAAAGGGTGCCGAGAAGGGTATTCCGTAAGGTGAAACGGAGCAGATATCCGTAATCATAATCCCGATACCGAGCATTATTCCGTAAAGGCCCGTAAAGCCGCCGATAACAATAAAACCGAAGCGCAGAATGGCAACAGGCTCGTGAAGCTTTGATATAACTGAGGAGGAAATAGCTGTAAGGGCTACTACTATAAGCATAGGAGCAGCAATAAGTCCTGCCGTTACTGCAGCATCACCTATAACGAGAGCTCCTACTATACTTACGGCGTGTCCTACGCTTCTGGGCATTCTCAGCCCCGCTTCTCTTACAATTTCATATATAAAATGAATTGTCAGTGCCTCAATCATTATGGGAAACGGTGTTTTTCCCGTTGCGGCTGAAATTCCGTACATTATATCCGAGGGCATAATTTCGGGATGAAATAGGCTTATTGCCACAAATGCACCGGGAAGCACGGCTGCAATAATAAAACACACGATTCGAAGAAGCCTCATAAATACGGCATAGTAGGTACTGGAAAGATAATCGTCCACAGCGTGAAAATAATCTATAAAAAGGTAGGGTACAATAAGTGCAAAGGGCGTGCCGTCACAGATTATTCCGATTCTTCCCTCAAGAAGCATTGCTGCAAATTTGTCGGGACGCTCCGTTATTCCCGTATCCGTAAAAAATGATGGTCGTCTGTTGTCGAGAAAGGGTCTGAGATACCCTGAACCCAGTACCGCATCAAGCTTAATTTTTGTTAGTCTTTTTGTGACGGATGAAAGAAGCTCATCGCTTACTCTGTCTGAAATATAGCAGATAAGAACGGGAGTGTTGCTTGTTTTGCCGAGGGTGAGCTGTTTAATTTTAAGCTTCGGCGAGCGTATTTTTCTTCTTAAAAGTGTCACATTGTCCTTAAAATTGTCGCAGAAGCCCTCCTGAGAGCCTCTTTCGTTCTGCTCACTCTGAGGCTCGTTTACGGCACTTTTGGGAAAGCCCTGAAATGGAAAGGTCAGAGCCTTTCTTTCTCCGTCCGTAATAAGGACAAGATTTCCCGAAATTATATCCTCTGCCGCCTTTTCGGGGGTGGGACAGTCTCTCATATTCGTTCCCTTGAATAACGTTTTTCTGATTTCCTCAAAGGGATTCATAAGGACTGTTTTGAAATTATCCGTCAGCGGCTTTATGATGCTTTCGGTTACCTTGATTTCATCGCACATTCCGTCAAGAGTAAATACAAATGCCGCTCTTCCGGCAAATTCAATTTCTCTGACTATAAGGTCAAAGCAGTCCGAGAATATTCCGGTTATGGTTTCACAGTCCTTATATGCGTTTCCCGTAAATACGGGCTCGTTATGTTTATTCAATTGAGACACGTCCTTTCGTATATTAGGTATTTCCCGATTTTTACGGGATATACTACCTCACGAAAGGATGATTTTATGCTGATTTCATTTGTAAGAACGGGAATTCTTCTTGTTGTAATTGTTATTGCCGTGAGAATTATGGGAAAAAGACAGATAGGACAGCTGCAGCCGGCAGAGCTTGTTGTGACGATTCTTCTTTCGGAAATGGCGGCAACACCTATGCAGGATAACGATATACCTATGCTTAATACTCTTGTGGCAATAGCGGTGCTTGTAAGTCTCGAAATACTTATGTCCGTAATAAGTCTTAAAAGCAGAAAGGCAAGAAGCCTTCTTCAGGGAAACTCCGTAATAATCATCAGAAACGGTAAGGTTGATTCACATGAAATGAAACGGCTTCGTTATACGCTCGACGACCTGCTTGAGGCTTTAAGGCAGAAGGATGTCTTTGATATAGGCGACGTGCAGTATGCAATTGCGGAAACGGACGGTACCTTAAGTGTTCTCTTAAAGCCTGAAAAACGAACGGTAACTGCCGGGGATATGAAGCTTGAAAGTAAGGATAACGGTCTTTCATGTGCCGTTATAATGGACGGTGAGATTGTAAAAAGCTCCTTCAGAGACTGTGCTATGAACGACAGAAAGCTTGATGACCTGATTCGTTCGACGGGGGAGAAAATAGAGGACATTTTTCTTCTTACGGTTGACAAAGCAGGCTCATACAATCTTATGAAAAAGGAGAAAAGAGATGACTAAAAGACTTATAGTTTCCGTAGTATTTCTGTTTTCGGCATTTTTTCTGAGTATTTTTTCCGTCGGGATGGTTCATAGTGAAATTAATGCCGTTTTACATGAAATCGAAGCTAATGATGATATATATGTCAGCGCCGAAAAGGTCCTCTTATTGCGCCGTGATAACGAAAGAGTGTTTTCCCTGTTTCTCAAGCACACGGATGCCGATATGATAGACCGACTTCACATTGAGCTTTCTTTTGCCGTAAGAAACCGCAACGACGAAAAGGTCGAGCTTCTTTTGGCGGAAATTTACGCCTTTTTATCAGTAACAAGTGAGGGCGAACGGGTAAAATCAGAAAATATTTTTTAGAATACTCTTTACTTTTTTAATATAATTATATATAATAAACTGAAATATCATTATATGGGGGTATTATGCCCTTTTTCGGAGGTAAGCCTTGTCATTTATTAAAGATGCCTTTCCCGTTGTTTCCCCTGAGGAAATGCGTGTGCAAAAAGAATATATCCAAAAGGTCAGAGCGATTCTTGCCGTGAAATATCCCGACAGACGTCCTAAGGCATTCGTTCATACCTACGGCTGTCAGGGCAACGTAGCGGACTCCGAGAGAATCAAGGGTCAGCTTTATGAGATGGGCTATGACTTTACCGAGGAAAAGGAAGAGGCAGATTTTGTTCTCTTTAACACCTGCGCCGTGCGTGAGCACGCCGAGGACCGTGTTTTCGGAAACGTCGGTGCATTAAAGCCCCTTAAAATGAAAAACCGTGATATGATAATTGCTCTTTGCGGCTGTATGATGCAGCAGACACACGTGTGGGAAAGAATCAGGAACAGCTATCCTTACGTTAGGCTCGTTTTCGGCACCTTTGCAATTCACCGTGTCCCCGAAATGCTCTATAACGTGCTTCGTACAGGCAAGCGTGTATTTGTGACGGAGGAAACTAAGGGAGAGATTGCAGAAGGTCTTCCCGTGTACCGTGACCGTGACTTTAAGATGTGGCTTCCCATAATGTACGGCTGTAACAATTTCTGCAGCTACTGTGTTGTGCCATACGTCAGAGGCAGGGAAAGAAGCCGTTCACCCGAAGAGGTTATAAAAGAGGCTAAGGAGCTCATCTCTCTCGGTGCCAGGGAAATAACCCTTCTCGGTCAGAACGTGAATTCCTACGGAAAGGGAAGTGCCGACGGCATTAATTTCCCGAAGCTCTTAAAAATGGTCAATGACCTTCCCGGTGACTTCAGAATCCGCTTTATGACCTCTCACCCCAAGGACTGCACAAAGGAGCTTCTTGATACTATGGCTTCGTGCTCCAAGGTTTCACGCCATCTTCATCTTCCTTTCCAGTCGGGAAATAACCGTGTTCTTAAGGAAATGAACAGAGGCTATACGAGGGAGCAGTATATTGAGCTTATAAAATACGGCAAATCAGTTATGCCTGACCTTTCCGTGACAAGTGACATAATTGTAGGCTTTCCCGGAGAAACCTATGAGGAATTCTGCGATACGCTGTCTCTTATTGAGGAAATTAAATTCACTTCGCTCTTTACCTTCATTTTCTCACCCCGTCACGGCACCAAGGCAGAAAAAATGGACGACCCCGTACCCTACAGCGAGAAATCAAAATGGTTCTCGGAGCTTCTTAAATGTCAGGAAAAGATTGCCGCAGAACGCTGTGCTTCAATGGTGGGCAAAACCTACGAGGTGTTAGTTGAAGGCTTCACAAAGGAAGAAGACGGCAGGCTTACGGGCAGAACCGACGGAAATATCAATATTGATTTTGAGGGAGATGCTTCTCTCATAGGCTCATACATAAAGGTTAAGGTTACAAACGCTCTCAACTGGATTTTATCAGGTGAAGCTGTAATATAAATTTCAAAATTATTTAACGAACGGAGAAAATCAAAATGGACGTAATCAAAGCAACAAGAGAACTCGGAAAAGCAATTCAGGCAGACGAAAGATATCTTGCCTTCCGTGAAGCACAGAAGGCTAATGAAGATGATATGGAGCTCAACGGTCTTATCGGCAAATTAAATCTCATTCAGCTTTCATATCAGAACGAATCTCAGAAGGAAGAGCCCGATCAGAAGAAGCTTGAGGGCTACGACAGCGAATTTAGAGAAATCTACGGACAGATTATGCTCAATGAAAATATGAGAAAGTATGAAGAGACAAAGAACGCAGTTGACGAAATGATGAACTACGCAATTCAGCTTCTCACTCTTGCAGTTAACGGTGAGGACCCCGAAACCTGCGAGCCTAAGGCTCAGGAAGAGGGCTGTACAGGCAACTGTGCATCCTGCGGCGGCAGCTGCGGCTGATAATCAAACGAAAGAATGAAGTGTAAAGACATTTATTCTTCATAATGCTTTAAGTTATAAGACAAGGAAGTTTTAAGATGGCTGAATACACGCCTATGATGAGGCAGTATTTCAAAATTAAAGAACAGTATCAGGACGCTTTGCTTTTTTACCGTCTCGGTGGTTTTTATGAAATGTTTTTCGACGACGCAAAAACGGCTTCCCGTGAGCTTGAGTTGGTTCTGACCGGCAGGGATTGCGGTCAGGAGGAAAGAGCCCCTATGTGCGGCATTCCTTTTCACGCCGCCGAAACCTATATTGCACGTCTTGTGGCAAAGGGCTACAAGGTAGCAGTCTGTGAGCAGACCGAGGACCCGGCTCAGGCAAAGGGGATCGTTACCCGTGACGTTATAAGGGTTATCACCCCCGGTACCGTCACCGAAAGCATAATGCTCGATGAGGAAAAGAACAATTATCTTGCATCGGTTTATCTCGGTGTCAGTGCGGCAGGTATGTGCTTCTGTGACGTTTCTACGGGAGAGCTTTATGTCAGCACCGAGTTGGGCGGAAATCTTTCCGATAAAATTATAAACGGTCTTGCACGCTTTTCTCCCGCAGAGCTTCTGTGTAATGATGTGCTTACGGGTGATAAGACTATAAGAGCGTACGTTTCGAGAAAGACTGATATTCTCGCCTCCGTAAGAAACGAGGAATCTTATTCCGATGCAGCCGTTATTGCCGAAAAGCACTTCGGACAGACTGTTTCCGAAATGGGACTTTCCGATGCTCCCGAAACCGTAAAGGCTCTCGGCGGTCTTCTTACTTATCTTTATTCCACACAGAAAAATTCCCTTGCAAATATTACCGATATCAAGGTATATAATGATGAAAAATACCTTTCCCTCGGTGCCGTAACAAGAAGAAATCTTGAGCTTACGGAAACTGAGAGAAGGCGTGAGAAAAAGGGCTCGCTTTTATGGGTGCTTGATAAAACCAAAACCGCTATGGGTAAAAGACTTCTCAGAAGCTGGGTTGAACAGCCTCTTATTAATCTTTCAGGTATTATTTACCGTCAGAACGCTGTTGAGGAGCTTTATGAGCTCACACAGCTCAGAGCCTCTCTTTTCGATGCGCTTAAAGGTATAAACGACCTTGAAAGAATCACCACAAGAATTGTTTACGGCTCGGCAAACGCTAAGGAGCTTCGAAGCCTCTGGGCGACAGCCTCAGCCCTTCCGTCTATAAAGGAAATGCTCTCGGACGTGAGAAGCTCAATGCTTCGTGATACAAGAGAAAGTCTTGATACGCTTGACGAAATAAAGGAGCTTATTGAAGCTTCTGTCGTTGAGGATCCGCCCTTCTCCGTAAGAGAGGGAAATATGATCCGTGACGGCTACTGCAGTGAGCTTGATGAGCTTCGGATAATCGTAAACGGCGGCAAGGATTTCCTTTCTAAGATTGAAGCCGAGGAGCAGGAAAGAACGGGCATAAAGAAGCTTAAAATCGGCTATAACCGGGTTTTCGGCTACTACATAGAGGTGCTTAATTCCTTTAAGGAATACGTTCCCGAGCATTACATAAGAAAGCAGACTCTTTCAAACTGCGAAAGATATATTACTCCCGAGCTTAAGGAGCTCGAGGCAAAGGTTCTCGGTGCTCAGGAGAGAATCACAAAGCTTGAATACGAGCTTTTCTCCGACATCAGAACACGCATTGCGGATGCTCAGTTCAGACTGCGAAATACCGCATCCTCCCTTGCAACCCTTGATGCTCTGTGCTCACTTGCTCACGTTGCGCAGAATAACAATTATGTACGCCCCGAGGTAAATCTCGGTGACGTGATTGATATTAAGGACGGCAGACACCCCGTCGTTGAAAAATTCCTTGACGATGCGCCCTTTGTTCCCAATGATACACTTCTTGACGGTGACGAAAACCGTGCGGCAATTATTACGGGCCCCAATATGGCAGGTAAGTCAACCTATATGAGACAGACCGCAATTATTGTCCTTATGGCGCAGATAGGCTCCTTTGTTCCTGCAAGAAAGGCAACAATCGGTATTGTTGACAGCATTTTTACCCGTGTCGGCGCATCTGATGACCTTGTGGGCGGTCAGTCCACCTTTATGACGGAAATGAGTGAGGTTTCCTCAATTCTTTCCAACGCAACAAATAAAAGCCTTATAATTCTTGGCGAGATAGGAAGAGGTACCTCTACCTATGACGGTATGAGCATTGCCCGTGCCGTTCTGGAATATGTAAGCGACAAAAAGAAAATCGGAGCAAAAACACTTTTTGCAACACATTATCATGAGCTTACAGAGCTTGAAGGCAGTCTTCCCGGAGTTAAAAATTATAATACCTCCGTAAAGAAGAGGGGAGACGATATAACCTTCCTGAGAAGAATCGTCCGTGGCTCTGCTGACGGAAGCTACGGTATTGAGGTTGCAAAGCTCTCGGGAATACCCGTGAGTGTCGTTTCCCGTGCAAAGGTAATTCTTCGTGAGCTTGAGGAAAACGGTGCGGTAACAGCTGTTGTGAAGCAGACTCCCAAGGAGGAAGCTCCCGTCAGTGAAAATATGCAGTTCGGTATGTTCTCCGGCTCAAATAATGAGCTTCTTGAAGAAATTAAGGAGCTTGACGTAAATACACTTACCCCCATAGAAGCTTTACAGAAGCTTTACGAAATCAAAAAACGCATTATATAAATTTTAACGGAAGGAGAGCCGGGTATGGCAAAAATAAACGTATTACCTAAAAATGTTGCAGAGCTAATTTCTGCAGGCGAGGTTGTTGAGCGCCCGTCCTCCGCCGTTAAGGAAATGATAGAAAATTCCATAGATGCAGGAGCCACGGCTGTTACCGTTGAAATCAAAAACGGCGGTGTGACTTATATCCGCATAACCGATAACGGATGCGGTATCTCAAGAGAAGATATCAGAAACGCATTCGTCAGCCACGCAACGAGTAAAATTGCCGACGCCGACGACCTCAACAGCATTATGACTCTCGGCTTCAGAGGCGAGGCCCTTGCGAGCGTCAGCGCCGTTGCAAGGGTTGAGGTTATGACCGCAACCGAGGATGAGGATATCGGCACAAGATACGTCATCGAAAGCGGCGAAGAAATCCTCTGCGACGATGCAGGCTGTCCCAAGGGCACGACGATAATCGTCAGAGATTTGTTTTATAACACCCCTGCGAGGATGAAATTTCTCAAAAAAGACGTGACCGAAGCAAACGCCGTTGCAGGCGTTGTTGACAGAATTGCTCTTTCGCATCCCGAGGTTTCAATCCGATTTATCCGTGAAGGTAAGCAGGTTCTTATTACAAGCGGAAACGGCGATTTGCTGACTTGTATCAGAGAAATATTCGGCAAAGATTTTTCTTTATCGCTTATTCCTGCAAACTATTCTGCAAACGGAATTGAGGTCAGCGGATTTGTTTCCAAGCCCTCTGCTTCAAGACCCAACAGAAATATGC